>JAAUTE010000257.1 GCA_012031815.1 Chloroflexaceae bacterium | reverse complement strand
GGTCGATCGGGTTGCGCCTGTCAAAAAAAAACAGCGCTGCCTTGCCGCTAATTGCCTTTAATATCCTCATCCAAGTCTTGTTTTATTGCATGAGTAATAACACTCAATTTGACAATGCCGTCAAGTGGGTAACCCCTGGGTTTTGTAGCCATTCGTCCCTTGGGAGAATTGGTATTGATTAATACTATTCCTTGGGGTTGAGAGCATTTCCCCCCCTGAAAACTAGCGTTTATCGTAGTGTTTTTACCCATCTCTATTTTAACGAGCCAGAAGTTCTCCTTCAAAAATTTTTCCTAGAAAATTGATTAATTTCTGGGGTACTTTGGAGAAGAGAAGAGAACTTCCTATGGTTTTTCGTCAACGGTTGGGAACGCTTGGTGATTGTCGTCTAGCACACTAATCCCGTTAAAATTGCTGCCGAATATTCTGTATCAAGAATCACTTTTTACCAGAAAGAGCAGCGGTTTTGGCTAGCTCTCTGGTTACGCAGGGGGAAAGCGGTTCTTCCTGGGCTAATTTGCCAAAATCAACTTTTTTCCAGAGAGAGCTGCCATTGGCTTGAAGCCAGCCCAGATTGTCGTAAATTAATCGGGCAACTGGGGCGATCGCCTCACAGTTAGTTTGCGTGCTGGTAAAAATCCCGGACTGGACGGCCAGGGTTTGGATGGGTTGAGATTGCCAGGGGTAGGTATTGGCCGCCAGGGTAAATGGCTCGTAGATTTCGCTTAGAAATTCGTCGCCAGGAAGAAATTTAAAGGTGAGAGGCAGTAATTTCAGCTTGTCTGCCGGAGAGATTTCGGTGGAGAGGAGAGGCGCGGGCGGCCCGATGACGTAAAATACGGCGTCAATTTCTCCCTTTCGCAAGGCGGAGATGGCTTGAGGGGTTTCTAGGGTGAGGAGATCGGCAGGAATCACATCCGCCTGTTGTAGCAAAATTACAGCGGTCAAATTGGTGCCGCTGCCTTCTTCACCGATGGCAACTTTTTTCTGGTTGAGGTCGGCTAGGGTTTGAATCTCGGAGCCTACTAACAAATGGACGGTTTCGGAGTAAAGTGGCAAAACTAATTGCAGATCTTCTGGCGAAAAGTTGAAGAATTCGCCCGTTTCTCTAACGGTGTTGAGGAAAGCTAATACATCCCGTTGGCTTAAGGCCAGGGAAACCGTTTTTTCTTGGAGAAGAAGCGATAGATTGGCGAGCGCTCCTTCCGTGGGCACAACTTCCAGGGTCAAATTTCCTTTTTCCTGGGCAAGGGTTTTAATATCTGTACCAATCGCGTAATAGTTGCCTCGCTCACTCCCGGTTGCCATTCTTAGTTGATTCGGGGTTTGAGCCGAGCTGACCAGGAGATGGCTGGTTAGAAAGAGGGCTGTTCCCAACACCAGCAGGTAGGTCAAGGATTTAATCTTCATTGTTAGCGATCTATTTTGCTGGGCTTGATTTTTCTCTCTAGATCGCTCTCGAAAAAGAGATGTTCCCTAAACTATCCATAATAATTCCCCCATCACTTGGTAGAGAAGGGGGCTAAACCATCGAGCTATCTAATTTTTTGTGGTTACGGACAGTGAAACCACTGTCTTACCACCATTGGCGATCGCCGTTTTCATCAACTCTGGCTTGACGAATTACATCGGAGATTTCTTCGGCGTCTTTAACATGGTGCAAGGCTTTTTCGTGACCTTCTTCGTCTTCAACGACAAAATAGGCTGGCACTTTGACATGACCCACCAAATCCCAGGACTCTACCGCAATTTGTTTGGCTTTTTCTTCTAAGGATTGCGGTTCTTCAGCAATGCGATCGCCGAGATTAACCGTTGCTTCTTCGGGAGTTTGGTGTTCCGAAGCTGGAACATCGCCAGTGCTATCACCTAAATTTTTTCTGGCTTCCTGAACCTCTGGATTATTGCGAATTTTTTCTTGAGGATTAGACATAAATCTCCTTGATCTAGTGAAGCTTTAATCTTAATTAAAATCGGTTTGACCGAAAATAACCTCTTCACAGGGTAAGAAACGACCAATCCCGTTGGGTACGATGTTCTCTGCAAGAGGAAGCATTATTTCGGGAGGAAATTACAGCACGCTCTGCTCTAAGAAAGAGTTTGCTGCTGATAGAGCGTTTTAGCCAGTTCTAGACCCAGAATGCAAGCTAGCAGCCAAACCGACCCAGCAGCATAGCCAGCTAAAATATCTGTCGGCCAGTGAACGCCTAAGTACAATCGACTGAAACCAATAGCTGCGATCACAGCTATTGCCAATAGAACAATTTGCCGGCGCCAGATGGGATAGCGGGCGATCAGCCAGTAGCTGATAAACCCGTAAACAACCAGAGAAATCATGGCATGACCGCTAGGAAAACTGTACTGACCCACATCAATAATGCGTTCCCAGAGTTGGGGGCGGCTGCGTTCAAATAAATCCTTAAGTAAGGTGTTTAGCACAACGGCACCAATCGTGACAATTCCTAGGGAAACTGTGCTGATCCAGCGCTTTTGGCTAAGAACAACCAGACCAAAACTAGCAGCAACCCCGATGAGAAAATTTGGTTCTCCCAGGCGGGTGATTACGAGAGTTATTCGGTCTAGGATCAGGGATTGTCGCCCGTGAATGGCTTGTAAAATCCCGGCGTCAATTGCCGCACTGGTCTCGCCAAAAACCCAATGGGCGATTGCAAAAAAACTGACGAGCGCCAGAATTGCAATGGTAAAACCGCCTAGCCAGACGCCGGAAAGCAAAGCAACGAACCGGGGGAAAGATTTGAGGGTCATTTCCGTGTTCAGGGAAGGTCAGCGGGCAATGTTCTCTTTAATCAAGCCCTTAATGACATTATCTTTTAGCATGAGCAGGCGCGATGCCTTCAAGAGTAAAGATAATGCTTGTTCGCGATTCATCTCTTTAGCCGCTTCATCAATCAACCTCATTTGCAGTTGCTGCTCCAGGGTCAAATCAAGATTGAAATTTATAAATGATCGCATAATTACCTCCGCCACGTTTCTTTGAGGTTGAGGCTAGCTAGCTCGTCTCTATCTACTAATAATTTAGCTTGACGGGCGCTTTTCCACTTCTTCCAGGGGGCAGAGCCTCGAGAATAACGAAGAAGTAATATTTCCACTTCAGATCGCTCTATTGAAAGAGGGAGCACTGTGTTTCTTGAGTGCTCGAAATTTACTGACATTAGCTTCAATTTTTTAGGGACTGCTGGTTAGACAAGACCTCTGTTGCCGATTAATTCGTCCCGCTTCATACAATGCGTCCGCAATTTCGTTAAGGGTGAGTACGGCATGGGCGCGATAGCCCTGCTGTTGTAATTTTCTTGAGCGCCGCCGCCGCGATCGATAAATACAACAATATCTTCCACTCGCAGTCCAGCAGATTTTAATTTTTCGGCTCCTTCCATAGCGCTATTACCACTAATTAAAACATCATCCACAACCACCACCTTTTCCCCTGGCACAAAATACCCTTCAATTAAACGCCGCGTTCCGTGGGCCTTGACTTCTTTGCGAGGAAATACCATCGGCTGATGCAGGGTTAGTGACAAACCTGTCGCGGTGGGCAATGCACCGTAGGGAATCCCGGCAATGCGATCGAAATTAAGAGTTTTGAGAATCTTGGCGTAGGCACCTACCACTTGATGGAAAACCTGTGGATTAGAAATCACTTTGCGCAAGTCGATATAGTGGGAAGAGACTTCTCCCGATGCCTGTACATATTCCCCAAAGAGAATGCAGCCCAAATCGTACAATTGTAAAATCAGATCTTGATGGGGATGCTTGGCCAGCAAACAGAGATCTGGCGTCCACAGGTTACAGGAGAAATCGTGAGCTGTTTCGTGGCGCACTCCATTGACCAGCTCATTTAACGACTGCAATTGGTTGACTAAATTGCTCTGTTGCAACATCTCAAAAGCAATGGGAATAAGTAATCCCTGACCGTGACTATCTAAACCCGCTTGTAAAATGGCTCGTAAATTTCCGCCTTCTTTCCAAACGCTGCGCAGTAAAATAGTACGCTCTGGCGCTGCGGTACGAATTCTAGCAATTGTTGTGGGGTTAGCCGCTCCCACTTCCACATAAACCTGTTCCGGCGGCCCCCAGGTTTTGACTTCCTCAACCAGGTGCAGATAATAAGGTGACTCTAAATTGGGATATTCCTGCAAGGTTATTGCTCCCGGATTAGAGGTGCGACAAAGTACGAATACTCCCTTGTCTGGATAAACTAAAAAGGCTGCCGCATGGTCTTGGCCGGCGTAGGGGCTAAGGGTGACGCTATCAATTTTCCACTCTTCAAAAAGGGTACGGGCAAAAACTGTACTGCTATTTAAATCGCCGTGTTTAGCATCTAAAATTGTCGGGATATGTCCTGGAATTTTTGCAACATTTCCAGTAATAATCTAGCCCCGCAGCTCCCAGGGCTTCATAATACCCAAAGCCCAGTTTGTACGCGCAAACCTGACCTTGTGTTGCAGCGATCACTGACTGCAACCAGGCCCGTAACGCTTTGCTCTTGTCTGCAACTGGCTGGCGATCGCCACTGGGGCCAAGAATTTCGGGATTGGGATCGAGACTGGCAACCAATAAACTGTGATTATCGGCGATCGCCTGGCTGAGTTTTTCAAAAAAATATCTTTTTTCTATTTCACCATCAAATCCGTTTATGGGACAATGTAAAAATGAGACTCCAGACTGAGAAAGTTACCTGCACTTGAGGTAGTGGTAGCTGGAACCCCATCTCTTCACTTGACCAGAACCAGATTAACTTGAGGATCGATCGAAGGCGGCACCCAGATTCGAACTGGGGGATAAAGGATTTGCAGTCCTCTGCCTTACCACTTGGCTATGCCGCCGCAAATAGGCTTCGCTAATTATAGCAAGAAATTTTAGCGACCAGACAAGCCGGGTCAAGGACATCCCCGCTGACTGGCCAAGGGCTAGATCTAGGATAAAGTTGGGACAGTTAAACTGTAGGCCGAATCTAGATTACCCTCACTCGCTTCCATGACTTCTCCCCTGACTGGTTCAATGGCAGCCCTATTGGCTTTGATGCTGGCTAGCGCCGCCACGGCTCAATCGGCTCGCCCCGCCGCCTATCCCAGCGATTTTGTCAGCAACTACCTGCGTAACTGCATTGCGCGATCGCAAGCCCAGGGGCTAGAGGTGGCAGAGTCCCGGCAATTGTGTGACTGCACCCTCAAGCAATTTCAGCAACAATACTCGTTTAATGAATTTAAACAACTTACGGCCTCTGCCCGCACCAATCCCCAAGCCCAGGCAAATTTAACCAAAGTTGGGGAAGCTTGTTTTGAGGCGGTGCTATTTCAGGAAAATTAACGCCTCCAGCCTGATTCCAGCGCCGCAGCTCCCTTAATTTTCTCCTGATTCATTAACGTCGCTAGGTTACGGTGAAATTGATGAGGATACGCCAGCAGTTTAACCTATCTTTGTTAGCCATTCAGCATTCCTGGCTTGCGATCTGTTTTTGGATCGGGGTTTCGGTTGCGGGACTCTTTGC
>JAAUTE010000256.1 GCA_012031815.1 Chloroflexaceae bacterium | reverse complement strand
ATACCATCAACCAGGTAATACCGACAATGGGATAGCCTTGGGCGGGATCGGCGGTTTCAGCGGTAAAGTCGGGGTTGAAACGGACGCCGGCTCAGCGCTTTATTCGCTTCTGCCAAACTGGGTTCAACAAAGGTTCCGGCTTTGTTTTGGACAAAAGCCGTAGGAATTTTGTTCTGGCGGGCGTAGGTGTCTTGAACATAGCCGATCGCCCCAGGGGTACGACTGACCAGGGCCGCCACGCCATCATTTTTTTCACCTTTTTGGAAGCCAGCGGGCCAGTTGGGCGCTTTGCTCGTACCGACTTTGCTGCGGAAGTTAGCGTCGACAGCACCGAGGTGGCTGGCAAAAATGGCCGTGGTTCCGCTGGAATCGGCCCGAACAATGGGGATGATGCGGCGATCGGGCAGGGCGGAGTTTACCTGTTTCCAGTTGGTGATGTCGCCGCTGAAGATCTTGGGCAGAGTAGCGCGGGGAATTCTCATCTGCCCCGTATAGCCGGGCAAATTGTAGACAACGGCAACCGCTCCTCCTGCCGTGGGCACTAGAACCACGCCCCGGTTCATCTGCTGTCGCTCTTGAGCGGTTGGGGGTTCGTCACTCGCGCCAAAGTCTACAGTGCCCGCAATAAATTGTCTGATGCCTGCACCACTGCCAACGGAATTGTAGTTTACGGTAACGCCAGTCGCTTTTTTGTATTCGTTGAAGTAGCGCTGGTACAGGGGAGCCGGAAAAGAAGCCCCCGCGCCATTGAGGGTTTGGGCGATCGCGTCACTGGCGCTAGCGAAGGAAACGGCAGCGGCTGCCAGAGTGACGCTAGCCAGGCGGTGCAGAGTTGTTGCAAAAACCATGTTTTTGTGGCTCCATTTTATACAAGCTGTTTTACAAAACTGTATACCGACAGTTAATTCCCTATGATACTTATCCCTCCCCTGTCCATCGTTACAAAAGTTCTAACGTCTTCTTAAAAAAAGTTTAAGGAACGCCTTGCTGGTTCAGAGCCACTTAAATCCATTTGGGGTTGCCAGGCCGCTGACAGCTTGGGCTAGCTGGTCGGGGTTGACGGGTTTGACACAGTGCAGTTGAAACCCGGCGGCCAGCACCCGCAGGCGGTCTTCTTCGCGGGCATGGGCGGTGAGGGCGATCGCCGGAATTTGACCGCCCTGGTCGGGGGGGAGGGCGCGAATTTGCGCTAAGAGTCCGCAGCCGTCCAGGTCGGGCATGCTGATATCGCTTACTAAGATATCGGGACGGTAATCCCGCAGTCGGGCCAGGGCTTCAGCCGCAGACCCCACGGCGATCGCCTCGGCACCATAGGCGGCAAACACCAGAGGCATCAAGGCGCGGGTATCGGCTTCGTCATCAACAATCAGGACGCGCATGCCGGCCAGGCTCAGAGAAGCATCGGGGATGGCGTCGTTGACTGGGAGGGGACTGGGGGGCATGAGGGGCAGGCAGACCGTAAAAGTCGCTCCCTGGGAGGGGCCAGCACTCTTGGCAGTGATAGTGCCCCCGTGGAGTTCCACTAAATGGCGGGTGATGGCCAAGCCCAACCCCAATCCAGCGTTAGCCCGCGTCGAGGAACTATCTTCCTGGCGAAAATACTCAAATACAAAGGGTAAAAATTCAGGACTAATGCCTTGCCCCGTATCGGCGACCTGGAGTTCAACCGCTCCCTCATTTTCCCGCAGACGGATAGAAATCTGCCCCCCCGTGGGCGTAAATTTAATGGCGTTGGACAGTAAATTCCAGGCAATTTGCTGGAGGCGATTGGCATCACCCAAGACCAGTCCTGATCTAGGGTCGAGATCGAGCTGGATCTGTAAGGATTTAGCCTGGGCGGCGAGCTGGAGGCTGGCGGCGGTCGCTTGCAGAATTTCCTGGAGGTTTACCGGGCCGACTGCCAGGTGGAGCTTGCCCCGCAATAGCCGAGAGACGTCGAGAAGATCCTCAATCAGTTGAGTCTGGAGGCGGGCGTTACGTTCGATGGTGGCCAGGGCTTGCTCGGTTTTGCTGGCGTCCAGGCGGCCCGCCCGCAACAGTTGGGTATAGCCCAAAATTGAGTTGAGGGGCGTGCGCAGTTCGTGGGAGAGTACCGCCAAAAATTCATCTTTAACCCGATTGGCGGCTTCGGCTTCGGCTCTGGCCAGTTGCTCGCGGGCAAAGAGCTGTTTCTGTTCGCTAAAGTCCCGCGCCACGCTCAGCACGGACTCGACGCTGCCGTCTGGAGCCAGTTCGGGAACCACCCGTACCTGATAGCTGCATTCTTGACCGTCGGGGGCGGGGAGTGTCAGGATGAGGGTCTGTTCGCGGCTGGTACGGGCCACCTGGCTGAGGGTGGTTTGCCATTGATAGCAGGCGGCTTGGGGGAGAGGCAACTCTGCGGGCGTTTTCCCAAAAAAGCGAGCGGTGGGGATGCCTAAAGCCGTTGCAACGGCAGGGTTGACGTAGGTATAGCACAAGTCGCGATCGCAGCGAAAAATCAGATCCGGGGAGTTTTCTACCAGGGCGCGGAATTCCTGCTCGCGGCGGTAAAGCTCCTGCTCCATACGCTGTTGTTCGCTGCGGGAGCGCTGCTCTCGAATGGCTCGCTCCACCGACGGCACCAAGCGCTGGAGGCGCTGCTTGAGAATATAGTCCGTTGCGCCACTTTTAAGCATTTCCACCGCCAATTCTTCTCCCAGGGTGCCAGAGATAAAAAGAAAGGGCAGGTTGGGAGAGCGGGCTTTCACCAGTCGCAGGGCGCTCACCCCATCAAAATCCGGGAGCGAATAGTCCGCTAAGACCAAATCAAAACCATCGGTCGCGATCGCCGCCAAAAAATCCGCTCGCGTTGCCACTCGCTCTAATTGACAGATTAACTGACTCTCCGCCAAATAGGCGGCAATTAATTCGGCATCAACAGCACTGTCTTCAAGAAGAAGAATGCGAATGGGATTCATGGAGCGCGACAAAATTAGCCTTAATTAGGGGATAAAGGAAGGGAACCGGGGGGTGGCTCATTGGTTAGGGCCCAGAATAGCCCTAAAGTTCTGACAGCAGTGATAAATTCCCGAAAATCCAAGGGTTTAACCACGTAAGCATTGCTACCAGAGCGATAACTGTGGGCAATATCTTGCTCCTCCCGCGAGGAGGTCAAAATCACCACCGGGATTGACTCCAATTGGCGATCGGTCTTGATGGCACGCAGCACTTCCAATCCATCAATCTTCGGTAATTTCAGGTCTAACATGACCAGAATCGGATTGCCGAACCGCCGCAGACTGAAAATACCCCGCCGATAGAGGTAATCTAGCGCTTCTTCCCCATCACGAGCCACGACCACTTCGTTAGCCAAATGGTTTTCTGCTAGCGCCAGTAAAATCAACTCCACATCATTGAGGTTGTCTTCTACCAGCAGAATGCGCTTCAATTCCATCGCTTGGCAGTGACTCAAAACTAATGGGGCTATCTTAGCAACTTTGGACTGGGGCTTCTGAGCGTTAGGGTGCTTTAGGCAGGGAAAACGAAAAATTGCGCCTCTTCCCGGTTCTCCTGCCGCCCAAACCCGACCCCCGTGGCGGTGAATAATGCGTTGGACATTGGCTAAACCAATACCCGTACCCTCAAACTCCTCTTCCCGATGGAGCCGTTGAAAGACGCCGAATAGTTTATGAGCATATTTCATGTTAAAGCCCACGCCATTATCCTGAAGGTGAATTATGTGCTCTGTATTGCTGGTTTCAGCGGTCATGGTAATTCTGGCTTGGGGAGAGTAACGGGTGTACTTAACAGCGTTATCGAGCAGGTTCTGTAAAACCAGGCGCAGAAGGGTGGAATCACCCCAAACCACGGGTAAAGACCGGATTTGCCAATCAATTTGACGCAGTGGGCAGGTTGACGTGAGGTCATGGCAAATTTCCCGAACTAGCTCGTTGAGATTGACCTGGGTGCAGCGCAACTCGGCACGGCTGTTGCGGGAGAAGCGGAGGAGTTGGTCAATCAACAGGCCCGCTTTCCGGGTCGCCTCAGCAATTACGGTTAGGTAGCGCTGGGTTTTGCTGTTGAGGGCTTCCGCTGGCAGGGTTTGTTGGAGCAGTTGCACGAAGCTGCCAATGTGCCGAATGGGGGCGCGCAGATCGTGGGAGACGGAGTAGGAAAAGGCTTCTAATTCCCGATTGGCAGCTTCTAGCTGGGCAGTTCGTGCCCGAACTCGCTGCTCTAGCTGGGCGTTAAGCTGGAGAATTTCTGCTTCCGCGGCTTTTTGCTTGGTTAAATCCAGGACAAAGGCCACGGTTTCTGCCTGGGAGCCTGCTAACAGCGCATAGCCAATGAGAACCGGCACGCGGGAGCCGTCTTGACAGATATATTCTTTTTCGTAAGGGACGCAAGCCCCCCAATCGCGGGCCTGTCGAATGCCCTGTTCGTCTAAGGGCAAATATTCCGGCGGGGTAATCTCAATCCAGCGCAGCCGACCGGCAGCTAGATCCTCGGAAGTATAGCCCACCATGCGTAGAAATTCAGCGTTAGCGTCCTGAATATTGCCTTGGGTATCCCCAAAGAGCAGGCCAATCATATTGGCCTCGACCAGGGCTTGCAGTCGTTTTTGACTGATTTTGAGGGCGGCTTCGACGGCCAGGCGATCGCCAACATCTTTGGCAATAGAGATGGCGAAGCGCCGTCCATCGGGCAAGGAACCCAGGGAGGCGGAGCTGAATTCCCAGGTGCGCTGGCAGCCGTCTTTGGTGGTAAGGGTAAAGACGCCTTCTCCTTGGTCGGTCGAGATCGTAGAGGCTGGCAATGGCCGCACGGACTTGGGCTTGGCGATCGCCGTAGGCTTGGGCTGTCCAGGCAGCGATAGTGGGAATTTCAGCGTGACTGTAACCCGTTTGCTCCCGCCAGGCATGGTTGATCCCCAGCACTTGTCCATCTTCGGCATGGACGATCAGAGGATAAGGCGCATTCACGAGCGCTTGATGGCACCAGTCGCTCTGGTTCGGAAATTTTTCCGGACTGTTCCAGCCTTGGAACTCCCCGGCGATCGCCTCACGAGAGATTTTTCCGGGGGGGACTTTCCCCTTGTCCGAGCCAGCCGCCAGGGCGAGGGCAAGGGCGACGGCCACAAACGAGCCTAACCGTAGCAGCACCGGCGGTTGGGTCAGGGAATTGCCCAACCGCCAGCCCAAGCTGAAGGTAGAAATCACAACCGCTAACAATCCGCTCCTGCATCCTCCCCGCCAAGCCGCCAGGGCGACCGCGCCATAAAACGGCCCATACTCAAACCCCACAGCGGCAAGAGCCACTGCTGCACCACACTGGCGACGATGGTCAGCGCGATCGCAATGCCATAGGTTTGCGGGAAATTGGGTTTAGCCTTCATCACCCCAGCGCTTGTCCCCTTGCTAACTTGTTAGCTGCGATCGCCACCCTTCTCTCTCCAGCCAGACAAAAAATAAAGAGCATCATACCTGGGGGTAGGTGCCGGCAGCTACCACCCAGTGATAGACGACCTCCCCCTGCCGTTCCCCATTAACTGCCCCGGAACCAAGTTTCTAACCCG
>JAAUTE010000028.1 GCA_012031815.1 Chloroflexaceae bacterium | reverse complement strand
TGGGTCTTCGATCGCCGTAGAGGGGTTTCCTTGAGGCGCTCTAGGGCGGGAATGCCGCACATTTCCTCCGAGTAAAGAGGTACTTCCTTAACGGGCAAGGATGAAAGTTTTCGTGAATTTCTCGCTTGTAAATCTCCTGACTGCTTTTCCAGCGAGCAAAGAAGGCGTCATTGACTTCGGCGGGAAGAATGCGATTGGCAATAATTAAATCGGTGGCGACATTGTACAAACTCAGGTAAGCATGGGCGCGGAGGGATTCTTTGATCACCATTTTTCGGGATTGGTGACAAGCCGCACGGAGGTTTTGGTGTTGTCGGTGAGGATTTTGTCCAGGGATTCAATTTGTTGGTAAAACTCGTAGGGCGCATCCATCACTTCTTTGTCCGGCAGGGAAAAACCGGCGATGGGACGAAAAATCGGCTCAACGAGAGGTCTTAAGGCTACAGACATACTTTGCAGCGGTTTGTAGAAGCGACGCATGTACCACCCACCCACTTCGGGAATGCTGAGCAGGCGCAAAGCCGTGCCCGTGGGAGCGGAATCAATAATGAGAACCTGAAAATCCCCTTCGTCGTAGTGGCGCTTGACCCGAACCAGTCCAAAAATTTCGTCCATACCCGGCAAAATTGCCAATTCTTCTGCTTGAACCCCATCTAATCCCCTGGCTTGCAGGACTTTTGTGATGTAGCGCTTGACAGCTCCCCAATTCCCCTCCAATTCCATCAGCGCATCCAGCTCGGCTCCCCAGAGATTCGGCAGGATTTCCAGCGGTTCGTGACCCAGTTCGCGATCGAAGCTATCGGCAAGGGAATGGGCGGGATCGGTGCTGAGTACCAGGGTTTTGTAGCCCAGTTCAGCGCAACGTAACCCGGTAGCGGCTGCTACTGAGGTTTTGCCAACACCGCCTTTACCCGTCATGAGGATTAAACGCATGGGGAGGGGGAAATCTGAGAAATTGTTTACATTCCTTATTATGGCGAATTTAGAACGGGGTGAAGAAGTTCTGTCTGAGAACATCTAGGCGAGAAATGTCCCAATAGTCTAGATGGGCGATAATTTGTCCGTTTGTGTTGAGTTTGAGCTGGCTGCGACCGGGAATGGCGAGGCGGGGTTTCCAGGGCAGCGGCGGGGTCATCCCCAATGTCCAGCGAGTTGAAATTGTATTGTCTGTGCGGGAAATGGCATGGAGTTCCAACTTAATGTCACTAAACCAGGTATTTATCAGCCCGATCATCTGCCGGTAGCGTTTTATGCCGTGAAATTCATTGAGTGGATCTTTGAAATATACGTTTGGATCGTAAATACTGTAGGTTTGAGCATCGGGAAAGCGCTCGTAGTCGGATTTAAGGATTTCTAGAATATCCATTGCCTGTCAGTTTAGGAATTGAGGGCGATCGCCTTTTTGGACGCATCATTAAGACGGCCTGCCGGAGAGCGGCTTGGAAACGAGCGCCTTCTTGGGCTTTGGCGAGAGCAGTTTGGACGACTTCGACGCCTGCACGGGGATGGCGAACCGGTTCGCTGAGATAGCGCTTCCAGGCTTGGTTCCGGGCTGGCCCGCGAAAAGTTGGAGCATGTGTCGGGTAATGCTATGGAGATTGCCGCCGCGCTCCGTCCAGGCGGCAATGTAGGGGAGCATTTTGGTGACGATTTCAGCGCGAGTGGGCAGCGGGGCAGTTTCGCCGTAAACTAGCCAATCTGCCTGGGCAAAGAGGTAGGGATTATCATAGGCTGCCCGACCAATCATGACCGCATCTACCCGGCGTAAATGGTCGCTTGCTGCTTCTAAACTGGTAATTCCGCCATTAATTTCGATAAATAACCGAGGGAACTCCTGCTTGAGGCGATACACCTCCTCGTAGCGTAGGGGCGGTACGGTACGGTTTTCCTTGGGACTTAATCCCTGCAACCAGGCTTTGCGGGCATGAACAGTGAAGCGCTGACAGCCCGCTTCCGCCACAATTCCCACAAATTCCGCCATGTCTTCGTAGCGATCGCGCTCATCAATGCCAATACGATGTTTAACGGTCACGGGAATTTTAACAGCCCGCTGCATCGCGGCGACGGCTCGGGCAACCACCGCCGGCCGGGCCATTAAACAGGCTCCGAAATTGCCATTCTGGACGCGATCGCTGGGACAGCCCACATTCAAATTAATTTCATCGTAGCCCCAATCCTCGCCAATCCGAGCACATTCTGCTAATTCCTGGGGATTATCGCCGCCAAGCTGCAACGACAGCGGTTTTTCTAACGGGGAAAAATCCAGCAACTTGTGGCGATCGCCGTGAATAATGGCTGCTGTCACAATCATTTCCGTATACAGCAAGGGGCGTCGCGCAATCTGCCGCAGAAAATAGCGAAAATGGCGATCGCTGCGATCCATCATCGGCGCAACGCTTAGGGGATTGCCGCGATCGCGGCTGGGGAGACGTGGGACAAATTTAAATCAAGGGCCATGGGGGGAAACCCCGAAACGGGAGAGAGGAGAACGGAACAATTTTTCGGAAAAACCTGGCAGCACCGATCCTAAACTGGAAAAAGCACCAAAACGACCCCAGGCGTCCTTGGAAAATCCGGAAAACCTGTCTTAAGGTGCAACACTGCAAAACAAGCCTACTGTCTCTGGAAAACTAATCATGACCCAAGGCCCCGGTTTTTTAATTACCTTTGTTTACTATTTCACCTGCATCTGGTTGATTGGCGTTGTAGTCATCACCCAGGGATTAGGGGGGCGAACCCCACTGCCCTACCAACTCAGCCTGCTGTTCGCTCTGGTGGCAGGACTCAGCGGCGCTACCGTTAATCGTAGCGCAACCCTCACTATCCCTTTTCGCGATCGCCATCGCTGTCGCGCTGAACTAGAAACTATCTTAAATAATCTAGGATTTGAGCATAAATCTCAGCTAGACCCCGAAACAACCCTGTACCAAAAATCTCCGTGGCGTGCTTGGCTCGCCGGTAAAATTTACGTGCAATGGCAAGACCAGGCCGTGGCGATCGGCGGACGCATGAGCGACCTGAATCGTTTGCGCCCTCACCTGGAAAAAACCCTTGAAGCGCCAATCAGCGCCCCCGGAAGCCCTAATATGAAACTAGCATTCTCCCCCCCCGCCAAATAACGTCATGACGCCCCTCGATAAACTTCAGCCAGCCAACAACGCTGATGTTGTCATCTATACCCCCTACTACTCCAAAGACAAACATCGCCTCCTGCCCCTGGCCCTCAGCCTCTACCAACAGGGCAACGTCCAAGGACAGCGATCCATAGAAGGCAACGAAAATATTCCTTTCTTGGCGAATTGGTTCGTTTCTAAACTTCCTTCTGAGCTAACACTCTGCCGCATACAGTTTGACGGACAATTGGAGTTAAGCTACGAAGCGACCTTTGCTAATTCAGAATTTGTTGATTATTTGATTGAATTGCTCATTTCCTTCGAGCGCGCTCGCATTCCTGATTTTCCCCGCGCCTTCTATCGAAAACTATTACGCTTAGATTAAATCGATAGTATTAAGCCAGCGGCAATCAAAAATAAGGAGAGAAAGCGTGGCGCAGCCCAAAAATTTACTAATTGGTTCCACGGAAGCTTACAGCGGTAAGTCGGCAACGGTTCTGGGAGTCATCGAACAATTCCAATCGAAAACCTCGAAATTGCCTTTGGTAAACCGTTAGGCACTTGTCTGGGCGATCCCGATCGCAATGGCGATAGTGACGTGGCGTTTGTTGCCGAAATGCTGCAATTAGCCCCCGAACGCCTGCGCTTTCCCCTGCTCAAACTCAACGAGGACAGTATCAGCAAGCGCTTGCAGGGCCATGACACGACCGATTATTGCCAATTGCTCCGGCAATACCTGGCAGACATCAGCGGCGATCTCGTGGTTTTAGAGGGGCCAGGAACCCTGTGGGAAGGCGGTTTATTCAACCTGTCTATGGCTGATATGGCTGAGGCTTTGGATGCTTCAGTGCTGCTGGTTACGCGCTACAGTTGGCTAAATTTGGGCGATCTGCTGCTGTCTGCTCAGCAAGTCCTCAAAAACCGCTTTTTGGGGGTTTTAATCAACGATATTCCCGAAGACGAGCAGGAAATTGTCCAAACTCAGGTCGTTCCTTACCTCCAGCACCACGGGATTGAGGTGTTCGGGACGCTGCCTTCCAGTGAGTTGTTACGGAGCATTAGCGTTCGCGAAATCGCCGAGCAGTTGCAGGCGGAAATTCTCTCCCGTCCCGATCGCCTGGATTTGATGGTGGGCAGCCTGGCCATTGGAGCCATGAACGTGAACGCAGCGCTGGAGTATTTCCGCAAAGGACGCAACATGGCCATTGTCACGGGGTAGCGATCGCACAGATTTGCAGTTGGCAGCCCTGGAAACCTCGACCCATTGCCTGATTCTCACGGGGCACATGCAGCCCCAACCTATGATTCTCAGCCGGGCAGAAGATTTGGAAATTCCAATCCTAGCGGTGAATTTGGACACTTTGACCACGGTAGAGATCATCGATCGCGCCTTTGGGCAAGTACGCTTGCAGGAGCCGATCAAAGTCAAGTGTATTCAGGAATTGATGGCGGCACACTGTGATATTGACAAACTCCTGGATAAACTAGGCATAAAACCGAAGATCGTGGCTTAATGTGAGCAAAACCAAGCCAAGCGGTGCTGCTTTCGGGCCCCGCCCGGTGCAAAAATAGAAGCAATTCCTCCAGCCAATTCCGCTGGCAAATTTCGTAAAAGACTATGCAAACCCTAGATAAACTTCAATCGATGCCCCTAGCGATCGCCTGCTGGATACGACGATTCATCGGCGCAAAACTCGCCCGGTACGGGTTGGCAACGTGATTATTGGCGGCGGCTATCCCGTGGTCGTGCAATCGATGATTAACGAAGACACCCTGGATGTGGAGGGGGCGGTGGCAGGTATTCGCCGCTTGCACGAGATTGGCTGCGAAATTGTCCGGGTTACTGTGCCGAGCCTGGCCCATGCGAAAGCCTTGGAAGAGATTCGCTACAAGCTGGAGCAGGTCTACAAACCCGTGCCTCTGGTGGCGGATGTTCACCATAACGGCATGAAAATCGCCTTGGAAGTCGCTAAACACGTGGATAAGGTGCGGATCAATCCGGGGCTGTACGTGTTTGAGAAACCCAAAGCGGATAGAACTGAGTATAATCAGGCAGAATTTGATGAAATTGGCGAGAAAATCCGAGAAACCCTGATGCCACTGGTGTTAACCCTGAAGGAACAGGATAAAGCCATGCGGATCGGGGTCAATCACGGCTCCCTAGCAGAAAGAATGCTGTTTACCTACGGCGATACGCCAGAAGGCATGGTGGAGTCGGGGCTGGAATTTATTCGCATTTGCGAATCGCTGGATTACCGAAATTTAGTAATTTCCCTGAAGGCGTCTCGCGTGCCGGTGATGCTGGCGGCCTATCGGCTTATGGCCAAGCGCATGGATGAGCTTGGCATGGATTATCCCTTGCATTTGGGCGTTACTGAAGCAGGAGATGGAGAATATGGACGTATTAAGTCTACCGCTGGTATTGGAACGCTGCTGGCAGAAGGCATTGGCGACACGATTCGGGTGTCTCTGACCGAAGCCCCGGAGAAGGAAATTCCGGTCTGTTACGGGATTTTGCAGGCATTGGGCCTGCGGAAAACGATGGTAGAGTACGTGGCTTGTCCGTCTTGCGGCCGCACGCTGTTTAATTTGGAAGACGTTTTACATCAAGTTCGGGAGGCAACCAACCATCTGACGGGGCTAGACATTGCGGTGATGGGCTGCATTGTCAACGGGCCGGGAGAAATGGCCGATGCCGATTACGGTTATGTGGGCAAGCAAGCGGGCTATATCGCGCTTTATCGGGGGCGTGAGGAGATTAAGCGGGTACCCCAGGAAAATGGCGTCGAAGAGTTGATTAATCTCATCAAAACCGATGGTCGTTGGGTCGAGCCTTAAGTGTGAGGCGGGCATAGTCCCGCTTCCTTGGCTGAGGGAGCTTGATTGACAGCAACGAAAATTAACAAGTTACCTCAAAAAGCGATCGCCAAATCAGGCTCATTAATCAAGATCATCCGTGAGAACCCGTAAAATCTCGTTAGCACCAATCTCTAAAAATCGCTCTAGCTGGTTAATATCGTCATTTGCACCAATTGACAACGGCGGCGTCAGATCAAAAAAACAGCACAAATGGGCATGAGTCCAGAAAAACCCTTGCCAAAGGGGTTAAATTAAACCAATTTCAACGAATTTTATCCTGTAACCAATCTTGAATTTCTTCTACAATTCTGCGGCTATCTTGAAGGGAAAAATCCCCAAACCTTCGAGTTTGGTTTCTAGTTTCAATGGCGATCGCCCGACGGGCTGCCCCTCGCCTGACTACCTGAACGTTTTGAATTTCACTGACGGGCCATTGGTGCTTTTGATAGGCTAGTCGCCAAATTTTAGATCGAACTCGTAAATAACGATTATTTAAATAAATATTGGTGTATTGAAAACAGTAATTAATCAGATATTTCACCAAATAAATAATAATGAGCCAACTCGCGTAAATCAGTAGTCCGAACAACACTAAGGTTATCCCATCGGAACTTTGCCAAGCGCCATTGTCCCTCACTTTATTCATAATTTCAACGATGGCTGAGGCGAACCAAATCACGCCAAATCCGAGAATGGGCAGCAAAACAGCCCCAACCATCGCCAAAACGCTTTTTAAAAAATTCTGCTCGATTTGAGGCACAACGATCTCTAGTTCGCGCGGGGAGCTATCGAGTTGCAAGCGAGGCGGACGAACCCGATCACGGTGAGAAACTAGGGTACTAGATGGCTTGCTAAGCTGTTTGAGTAGCTGTTTAATCCTGGGGAATCGCCGCCGCAACGCTATCCCTCTAAAGCGCTGCAACCAGGTCAGCCAGCGCCAATTTTTTCGAGAA
Organism: Chloroflexaceae bacterium; assembly: GCA_012031815.1. GTDB lineage: Bacteria > Cyanobacteriota > Cyanobacteriia > Cyanobacteriales > JAAUTE01 > JAAUTE01. Next base: position 15,376 of record JAAUTE010000028.1, on the reverse strand, counting down.
GAAATTCGCTTTTCAGGCAAGATCGTGATCTTGGGATTTAGCGATCGCGCAAGCTTGTCCAAGGCTTCCAGATCGCCCGCGAGCAAGGAATTTAGGTTGGATGTTTCTGCTTGTTCAAAATTTACTATCCCGTCTATGGTGCCAAAATTGCCTAAATAAACCCCCATTTCTGCGGTTACTACAACGCTGTCTGGGCAAATATGCTTGTGGGGTAGCGGCGGCGTTAAGTGGTGTAAGTAATTCAGCAATTGCAAAACCTGTTTGGCGATCGCGCGAACTTCGCTTGGCGAAAACTCCCGACCTTGAGCGAGCCAGTTTCGCAAGGATAAACCCGGCAAGGGCAGCTCTACCCAACAAAAACAACCGTTTTCTGCGTAAAAATAAGCTTGATGGCAAACCAGGCGAGGATGCTGCAATCCTAACAGCCGCTCGGCTTCAGCTTCAATGGCTTGCTGTTGGGCTTCCACCAGAGAACCTACCCTCAAAAGGTGCAAAATTACCAAATCTCCCGTTCCTGTTTGGCGATCGACTGCCAGCCAGGTCTGCCGTTGCCCTTCCTCCCGGAGACGCTGCCGCAGTTCATAGCGATCGCCCAAAACCTGCGCGACTTCTAACATAAGTAAGACGACAAAACCCTGTGAAACTCTCAACTATTATTCCCCAAAGCCTAGACATCCCGCGCTAAGCCCAGCCAGTAGGAGATAGTCCTAGGAGGCACAATCCTAAAGCAGACAAGACTTTGAGGCTATTTTGTAGCGGCCCTAACTAGATTTTTTTGGCCAAATTCAGCAGAGTGGCTATATTAATGGTTAATGTTGGTTTATTGCAGAAAAATACACTTGCTTGACACTAGTGCGTTTTCGTGAAGTAAGCAAATGGGTTGAGATGGCTGCTGACATCAACGGCAGACCGTGCCAAAATCTCTACTAAGTTAAGCTGCGACCAGTTCCCGCAACGGACTCAATAGCGACAGGAAACGTCTCATAAGCGAGTAAGATGACGCCCAACTCCCCCGCCCAGCCCAACACCCTTGTCGAACTGTTGCGCCAACGCTCCCAGCAGCAGGGTGACTCAATGGCTTATAACTTTCTCATTGACGGCAAAACCGAGAGTCTGCCCCTCACCTACCGCGACCTCGACCGACAGGCACGGGCGATCGCCGCTTGGCTCCAGCAGTACCAAGCCAAAGGGGAACGGGCGCTCTTACTCTACCCCCAAAGCCTAGAAGTGGTGGCTGCCTTCTGCGGTTGTCTGTATGCAGGCGTCATCGCCATTCCCGTCCCGCCCCCGGAATCGGGCCGCCTCAAGCGCACCTTACCCCGACTGCGCTCCATCGTTAAAGATGCCCAAGCGACCTTTGCCCTCACCAGCGAGCGAATTTTAGAGCTGATTGAGACAGTTAAAGATGAATTCCCGGAATTCGACCAGATGCGCTGGTTCACCTCCGAAAGCCTCGATCTCGCCTGGGCAGATAGCTGGCAAGACCCCCTGGTTGACAAAGACCAGCTAGCCTACTTGCAGTACACCTCTGGCTCCACTTCAACGCCCAAAGGGGTGATGCTCAGCCACTTTAACCTTATGCACCATGCGGGTTACCTGCAACAAGCCTGCGGCTACGAGCCGGACAGCGTCACCCTAACCTGGATGCCCTACTTCCACGATTACGGCTTGGTGGAAGGTATCACCGTTCCCCTTTACAACGGGACGCCCTGCTATTTGATGTCGCCCTTTGCCTTTATCAAGCGGCCCGTGCAATGGTTGCGCAATATTACCCGCTTTGGCGTTACCCACAGTCAGGCTCCTAACTTTGCCTACGACCTCTGTCTGCGGCGCGTTAAGCCCAGCGACATCCCCAGCCTCGACCTCAGCGCCTGGCAGGCGGCAGGCAACGCCGCAGAACCTATCAATCCCAAGGTGATGGAAAAGTTTGTGGAAAACTTCAGTCCCTGTGGCTTTCGCTGGGAAACCTTTGCCCCTGCCTACGGTTTGGCCGAATACACCCTGCTGGTCACCACCAAGCCTAAGGGAGAAAAACCGGTTTTTTTAACCCTTGACGCCTCTGCTCTAGAGAAAAACAAAGTTGTTCCCGCCCCTGCCCGCCAAACCGAAGGCATTCGCGTCCTGGCCAGTTGCGGTCGCCCCGTTTGCCAGACCCAAATTGCGATCGCCGATCCAGAGCAGTTCACCCGTTGTGCCTTCGATGAAGTGGGAGAAATCTGGGTTGCTGACCCTAGCGTCACCCAAGGCTACTGGCAGCGCCCCGAAGAAACGGAACGCACCTTCCGCGCCTACCTCCAAGACACGGGGGAAGGGCCATTTCTGCGCACGGGAGACCTAGGCTTCCTCCACGAGGGCGAACTCTATGTAACCGGGCGGATTAAGGATTTAATCATTATTCGCGGCACCAATCACTACCCTCAAGATATTGAATGGACGGTTCAGGACTTACACCCGGCACTACGGGCTGATTATGGTGCGGCCTTCGCCATTGAAGACAAGGGAGAAGAGCAGCTCGTCATCGTCCAAGAAATTGAACGCCGCACAGAGAATCTGGATTCAGAAGCCATAATTGCCGATATTCGCCAAGAGATTGCCGAACAGCATGAGATCCAACTGTATGCGATCGTCCTGGCAAAACCAGGCAATATTTTAAAAACTGCCAGCGGGAAGATTCAGCGCCGGGCTTGCCGCCATAACTTTTTAACAGGTCAGCTCACCACCTGGGCAGAATGGAGCGAAAACCCGCAGCTTACCGCCAAATTCAAAGATCTTCAGGAGGATATTGAATCCCTGGCACAGCAGATCGAAACGGCTAAAATATAGACAATTTTGCTTTATAAATTCAGAGAAATGAAAAACATTGGCTTTTTTATACCATTAGGGAGGGGGGGATGCACCAACTCAAGCAATATTGGGTAGCAGAAGCGCTGGAGCGGGACTTGGGCAGCCCGGAAGTTCCCGAAAGCCCCATGTCTTATAAACGAGTTATCGAAATCGACGAATCGGAAGAATTTCCCGAAACCGAAGTCAATTGGCTATATCACTGGAAACTTCAGCATTATTATATCCCCACTAGCTGTGGCGGCGAGTTTACTTCCTTTGAAGAGTTTGTTGCTTTGGTTCGGGTGCTGTGCCGTCGCGACCAGACCATTGGCATTGCCTTTACAACCCTGTTTTGGTCATTTATTACCTGGATGACGGGTAATGATGAACAAAACAACTCCTGTCCGACTACATCAAAAATCATAATGGGGCCCTGTGCCTGGGCTACTCAGAGCGAGAGCATGGCAGCGATTTAGTCAATGGGAGCTTGACAGCAACCAAAGTTCCCGGCGGCTACTTACTTAATGGCGAAAAATGGCCCATTAACCGGGCGACGATTTCGGGCATCTCCTACATCCTGGCCCGCACGGGAGAAGAAGGACAACCCAAGTCTTTGACCCTGTTCATGGTAGATAAGCGCCAGCTTAACCCGGAGGAGTACTATAATCTTCCAAAAATTCTGACCCACGGCATTCGCGCCTCTGATATGAGTGGAATCGGGTTTAGGAATTGCTTTGTTCCTGATGCCATGCGCTTGCAGGAAGAGGGGGATGGCTTAGAAATTGCCCTCAAAGGCTTCCAAATCACGCGAGCCCTCTGTTCGGCTTTTTGTTTGGGGGCGGGGGACACGGCGCTGAGAACCACGCTGAAGTTTGCCCTCGATCGCGTGCTCTACCATAAAACGGTCTTTGACATGCCCCATCCCCGGAGAACCCTGCTGAATGGATTCCTGGATATTTTGATGAGTGAGTGCGAGGCGATCGCCGCTGCGAGGGGCTTCCACATCATTCCCGAACAGTTTAGCGTTCTGGGCGTCGGTGGTCAAGTATTTCGCCCCGGTTCAGATCGAGAAAATGGTCAATGAGGTCTATGTAGTCTTAGGATCGCGGTTTTACATGCGTGAGGAGCATGATTACGGAATTTTCCAGAAAGTGCTGCGGGACAACTCGATTATCAGCATGTTTGATGGCAGCACCGCCGTTAACCTCCACGCCCTGATTTTGCAACTGCGCCCGATCTTCAAGTATCGCCGCCGCCGTCAAGACCAAACGATGATGGAAATTGCCGCTCGTCTGGAGCGGATTTTCTGCCTGACTCAGCCGCTGCCGCCCTTTGAACCCCAGAAACTGGAGCTGTTTGGTCGGGGCGCTGACGATCCCCTCCAGGGTCTGGAAATTGCCCTGTCTCAGTTGCAGGATTTGGCAGACGTGGATGGGGAGGTGTTAGAGAAACTGCGCTATCTGGGTAACTTGGTCTGGGAGGAACTCAATGCCCTAGACGAGCAGGTGACCAAGGGCAAATTTGAGTTTGGCCACGATCAATCGCCGGAATTATTTGAAATTGCTAAGATCTACTGCACCCTGCACGCAGCAGCCTGCTGTCTGCACTTCTGGCTGTATAACCGGACAGTGCTAGGCGATTTCTTTGGGCGGGGAGAATGGCTAGTGCTGAGTCTGCATCGCTTGTTGCGGACAGTGCGGCCCCTGCCTTACACGATCTCGGAAACCTACGGGGAGAATGCGATTCAAGAACTCTTGCGGCTGTACCGAGAGCAGCGGCTGTTTTCCCTCGTTCCTTTTCAGTTAGCCCAACCACAATCAGAGGATAAAGCCCATGCAAACGCAGAGCTACAGCTCCAAGCTTAGTGAAGAAATGGCGGTCTCTCCCGCCGAAGCCGTGCAAAATTGGCTCATTGCCAAACTATCTGAGCAGTTGTCTCTGGATGCCAGTACGGTGAATGCCACCGAACCTCTGACTCGCTATGGCTTGGATTCCATTGATGCGGTAACGATGGTGGGGGATTTGGAAGATTGGCTCGATTTGGAGCTGCCTTCTACCCTGTTTTGGGACTATCCTACCCTTGAGAAGGCGTCGCTGTATCTGGCCGAAAACTACGACCTCTCAGCGGCAGTGGCTCAGGCGAAACCCAAGGAGCAAGCTCCTGTGGATGAACCGGCCGCCAATGGTAAGGGTGGCGGTTTCTTTAGCCGTTTTCGGGGTGCATAACCGATTTCTGGGTTGTCTGTCCCTACACAATCAACCAAACCATACTAAACCAACTTTAATTGGCGTCGGGTGTTGCTGCTGAGCTGCAACACCTTGTCTTTTGGCTCCCATTCACCGCGATCGCCCACGGAGGCTAAAGGCAGAGGATGCCGCTGGGTGCTTGACTCCTATTGACATCCCCTAGATTCTTGCGGATTGGATTTGAGCTTAGGCGTTGAAAACCGTGAGAGGTAGGTCGTTTTCTTGAGCCACAGGGCTTTTTGCAGGAACCGCTGATTGACGACTTCCCGGAAGGTCTCCAGGTCGGTTTTCCAATTATTGAGGAGTTCGCCTAGGCTGTTGAGTCGCTCTTCTTGGGCCTCGTTGGTGATCGCATAGAGGAAATTGCCAGAGAACAATAGGGCAGGAATGGAACGACCGTCAGGGTTTGTAAGCGAGCTTCGTTGATAGTCAGGTTGAGCTGGCACTGTTCGAGGCGATAGAGCAGGTTTAGGCCCACCTGAACGGGTGCTTGACCCAACTCCAGCCAGGGGCCGGGAGACATTAAGGTTTCCGTGATAAATTTTTGGGCGGCATTGACTTCGCCAACCAAGGGCACTAGGCAGCGCGGGCTGATGTTGAGGGACTGGTATTCCGCATTGGGCAGCTTGAAAATAAACTTGCGGGCCACATCGCCGATTTGTAGTTCCGGGGAGTCGTTGGGAATGGCCTGGGCAAAGGTGACGGTGCGCGGTTGGGCGGTGATGGTCACGCCATTTTGATAAACAATCTGGGATTGTCCCGCCGTTAACACCGGCTGTTTCCTCATCTGCCAGTCGCTGGGAACAATACCGCTCAATTGAAGGAAATCTTGGGTCACCATCGTCGGATTGAGCGCTTTGGCAGTAATGGCGATCGCCAATTCCTGGATCTCCCGAATTTGTAAGGGAGCTTGGGGGGAGTCAGTCGGAGTTGCTAGAGGAGTTTGCATAGCGGTTTCGCGTCCGTTGTAAATGTCGCCTTTGCTAAGGTAGCGCGAATGGTCGCCTAATCTAGTTTCTTTCTCAAAATTTTAAGTTTGCGATCGTGACTTTAAAAACCCACGGTATTCTTAAACTTAACTTAATAGTAATTTAAAACGTTCCCAATCTTGTCTTTCTACCCTGGATGAAACCTTGGGGCAGGACAGTGAAAAGCAATACTAGCAATCTCGGTAAGAAACGGTTGGAAGCCGTCTTCACCCTCGTTGGCTATGCGGCTGGGGGGAGTGCGGCGGCAGCGTTGCCAGCTCCTTGTGCAGAAATTCCCAAACAGATCGTACTCAGTGCCTCCGATGTTTTTATGTACGCAAACATCTGGAAGATTTATTTTGAGGAAGAGCTTTCCCGTCAAGAGTTGCTAGCAATGCTTGCAGAAATGGGTTTAATTGCGGCGGCGTCTCTGGGGACGGCTTATGGGGTTTCCCGCGCCACCACTGCCATTGTCAAAGAAATTGGGAATTGGTGCGGCCCGATGGGTTGGGGGGTGACGGCACTGGTGTCTGGATCGCTGACCGGACTCTTTGGTGCGGCTTGGATTTATTATTGCGATCGCTTTGCCAGCAACGTATCCAGCCAGCGTAAACCCGGTGAATCGCTTTGGGAGGGGCGATCGGCCTGGAGTCGCCAGGTCGTTCTTAACCCGTTGTCCGTCGGCAATGCCAATGATTTTTTTTATCCAGGGCGGTGGCAATGTCAGAATGGCCTGTTGAAAGCTGCCGCCGGGCCGCCAATGGAAACGATATAGAGAACGTGACAATCTTTGATTAAATTGACGCGAAAGGTATTTTTGTCTTCTGCAACTGACCAAGAAATTTTAAGCTATTGGCCATGATTATCTGTATTTTTTAAGAAAAACAAACCTGAGCGATCCAGTCTAAAAAGATGGGGAGGTAGGGGCTAATTCAGCCTGGAGGAAATCGATAAATTGCCGGGCCGTGCGCCCAGAACGCCCATTGTAGCGGACCGCCCACTGACAGGCTCGTTGGGTTAATTCGGCATCCGACAGGGAAATTTGGGCTTCCTCGGCCAAATGATGCACGATTTTTAGGTAAGTCTCCTGATTGGCTGGCTGAAAAGTGAGGGTCAGCCCAAAGCGATCGCTAAAGGAGAGTTTTTCTTGGAAGGTGTCCCAGGCGTGGACTTCTCCCTGTTCGCCGGGTCGGGGGCGCTCCTCCGTCCATTCCCGTACCAAGTGACGGCGGTTTGAGGTAGCATACACCACAACATTGGAAGCTTTCGCGGTGACTCCCCCCTCTAAAACGACTTTTAAGGCTTTAAATCCGTCGTTATCTTCTTCAAAAGACAAGTCATCCACAAAAATAATAAATTTTAAGGCACTGGCTCTTAATTTCTCAATAATGGAGGGCAGCTCGATTAATTCTGCTTTGCCGACTTCGACCAACCGCAAGCCCCGTTCCTGATAGGCCGCCAGTAAGCCTTTGACCAGGGAGGATTTTCCCGATCCCCGACTGCCGTAAAGTAAGACGTGGAGCGCAGGCAAGCCCGCTAGGAGAAATTCCGTATTTTAAGAAGGAGCTGTTTTTGGGCATCATATCCAACTAAATTGGCTAAATTAACTCGATCGGGAGAATTAATCCCCTTAAATCCTCCCTGCTGCCAGCGGAACGCCTGATATTGCCCCAAACATCCGGTTCCCCGTCGCCGGTAATGGTCGGCGAGAGCGGCGATCGCCCCCGGCCACGAGTCGCAGAGATGTAAACAACTCTGGGTTTGGGAAGGAGTTTCCCAGGCGATCGGGGTTTCCGGCAAGTTTGCCAGGTGCTGGACGGTCTGACTCAGCCAATCCCCTCCGCAGTCGCTCAATTGCTGCAATTGGGCTAAATCTTGGGTTGCGGCCTTCACCAGCGCCGGGGGTAGCTTCTCCAAGGGCTGGCGCTGTGCCCGTTGGCTAAAGGGGTTTTCATCCCAGAGAACCTGCTGAATCAGCCAATCCCGCCAATTAAGCTGGATTTTAGCCAGTTTATGAAACAAGTCTCCATAGGCTCGCTGCGATCGCCAGGCCAGCTCTGAAGAAGTTTTGTCGTCAGACGTTTGACTGACAAGCTGCAACAGAGTTACAAATGCCCGTCCAACCTCATGGTCAAAAACAGATTGATAGAGGAGCAACGAGAGTGCCTGCTGGTAGCGCTGGCGAGCAACCGCAGCAACATCAGCTTGGATTGATTGAGGCGACATAAAATCTTGGTAGTATAAATCCTCTAAAGTGGTAGCCTGCCCGTTGCCATTAACTTAAACCCACTTACCAAGCAGGTAAAGGAGACAAAAAAATACCACAGACTGGTTGGCCGTAAACTAACCTTGCCACTGAGGAAAACTAACAGAATCCCGATGGCGATCGCGCCCCAAGCCAACAGTCCGCTAGCGCGAGGAAAGAGAACGAGGCCGACCACACCCAGAGACAGTAAAAGCACTGAGCCTGCTGCTGCCAGATCCTGCCGCCAAAACTGGGAAATTTGGGTCGTGAAGATAATATTCTTGCCGAGAAAATAAATGCCTGCGATCAGGAGGCCTAGCCCGAATAGTTTCACCAAGAATCGCATAATTTCAAGCCTCTGCCAGTCACAAAGACGGGATAAAGAAGCGGAATTGCTCTCTTCACCCGTCGATCGTACTATGAATTCGTCTTGTTGACTTGTCGAGCCATATCCTTGAACATGGCTAAGCTAGGGCCTGGACGCCGCCGGGGTCGGCTTGTGGTCGGCTGCAAATATTTCGGCGCCAAGATGACCGACTGTCCATTGGTACCGGTGGCCGTTGTCGTTACGGTGGTAGTGCGCTCCACGGCTGTCGGAATTTTTTCCTGCAACACGGTTGCCGGCGGGGTTGCCTGCTGGACGGGTTGGCGATCCTCCGTGGTTACCTTAGCCGCTTCCTTCGGGGTTTCGACAAAAGGCTGAGACGGCTGAGGGGTGGGGTTAGCCGCTGTTGCCTCTTCGTCAAGTTGCAGAAAATAGCCACTTTTTTTGGCTGAGGTCGCTTTTTTCCCTGGCTTATTCCCACCAAAGAGCTTTCCTAAATTAAACATTACTCATCGCTCCTATTGTTTGGTTACTGTTCAGTGAATTGGGTTTCAACCGATTAAACTTGTTTGCTATCGGCAATATAAGGTAGACAAGAATAGACGGCGGGGGTAAAGCAACTTTTTCTGCTACTGGCTAGAGTAATTCTACTCGTTTACTCAGGTCTTTCCCCGGCTCTCCCTCGCTGATGCTTTGTCTTCGCCGCCCCATATCTTTCTATAATCTTGCCAGTGTTCTAAAAATTTCCTGCAATAATTCTTTGCAAAGTTTAACAATGGCGAATTTCTTGGCCCGATCGCACGGCGGCTTTAGGGATCGTCACTGAAAAACTTCCTTTTAAGCTAACCATCAAGGGCTAAGGAAGGCGATCGCCAATTCCGGTCAGTTCCCTGCTGCCAAAAATTGCCTCTGGATGCGAATAATACTTAAATTCCAGCAGATTGTAAAAAGGATCTTCCAAAAACACCGTGCGATGTTCGGTTATTTGTCCCCGAAAGCGCTGCTGCGTCCCGTGATAAAACGTTAAATTGTGGGACTTAGCCCGTTCCACTAGGGCTGCCCAGTCCAGTTCCCGCGCAAAAATGATGCCGAAATGCCGAGGATAAATACCACCTTGGGGAGCCAGGCGCTCCTTGGTCATGTGAGCAACCACCTGATGTCCATAAAAATTAAAAATAATTGCCTGGGGATTTTCCCGACCAATCTCACACCCCAGCCCCTCGGCATAAAACGCCTTAGCTCGGGCCAGATCGTTGATGGGAATGGCAAGATGAAACAGCGTTTCTGACATGGTTTGACTTAGAAGTGGCGATCGCAACTAGCTACAGTCTAAAAAATTTTCCCTAGAGATTTTGGTAACTGTCTCAGATCCTGCTTTAGATGGCAAAAGTCAAGCTACCGTACCCAGCGATCGCGCCTTGAAAGGGGCGGCTTCAATTAGGTTAAACCCTTCACTCCTCGCTTTCTGAATATGTGCACAATTGTTAAGATGGAGACAACTGGAACCTTTCCCCTATCCGTTGATGAAGTCTATGACTGCCGCTGTTGTCGTTGAAAAGCAAAAGTTAAAAAAACCCCCCTTAGAAATTCACTATCTCGGCGATCGCGTCCTGCGCCAACCCGCCAAACGTATTTCTAAAGTAGATGATGAGGTACGCCAGCTTGTCCGGGAAATGCTGCAAACCATGTATAGCTCCGATGGCATTGGACTAGCAGCGCCCCAGGTTGCTGTCAACAAACAATTGATTGTGATCGACTGCGAGCCAGACAATCCGGCTAACCCACCTCTAATCTTGATCAACCCCCAAATCAACGGCTACAGCCGGGAAATTTGCAGCGCAGAGGAAGGATGCCTCAGCATTCCAGGGGTTTATTTGGACGTGCTTCGGCCCGAATGTGTGGAAGTAACCTACAAAGACGAACGGGGCCGCCCCTGTAAATTGCAAGCCACGGGATTACTGGCCCGGGCCATTCAACACGAGATGGATCATCTTAACGGCGTTCTCTTTGTGGATCGCGTCAACAACAGTCTAGCCCTTACGGAAGCCTTGCAAAAACGAGGCTTTGCCGTTGCTGCCGTAAAACCCGTTAGCTAAAAAAATACCCGCCGCCCACGGGGTCGAAAATCAATCACTGGTATTTATCCCAGCAGCCAAATCCGTAGACAATAGAAAACAGTCAACGTACTGAGGAGTAGTCAGGGTGACGCCAAAAAGCGGTGTGTTTTTATTAGGGTCTTGTGTCGCTGCGATCGCAGCCGTCGGCTCGATTTTTGAACTAGGTTCGGGCAATCCCGATTTAGGAAGCCTGACGACTGGTGCAATCTTGGCAGCCAGCGTCCCTCTAACAGGACTATTGTTTTGGGCTGCCGTAGTCGATACCCGCGCCAATCAAAAACACTAGTCCAACAACTGACATTCAGCATGGGGGTCAGTCCCTTCTCTAGCCTCGTCCCCCAATGCTATTCGGGGGATACCTAGTCATCAATACTCTGTTGGGATTGAGAAGACAATTGAGTCAGGGCATACTGGGCAATTTCTAAGCTAAGACGGGCTTGCTCCACCGGAGACAGATTTGCCCAGTCCGCTTTCTGATAGGAAATATTGCCACGCATAGCATAGGCGAGAGGACGAGCCAGAATTTGCAAATCGTCTTCTCCCCAGTTGGTGAGCACTGGTTTGACACAAGCAACCAACTTGTGGACTTCCACCAGGTTTATTTCCATAAGCCGCCTAGCCTGTTCCGCGATCTGCTGGAGCCAAGCAGCAGGAACGCCTTGAAACCGTTGGGATAGCATTGCCTGGAGCGATGCAGTTTCGTCCCCCTGCCAGGATTGCTGAACCGCTCGAAAAAACGCCTCCGCTTGTGCTTCTATCGCCGGGTCACCAAGGGTGTCGAACAGGGTAAAAGCTCGTTCGGCATTCTCGAAATAAGCGTCGGCCTCTGGCTCAGCAGGGTTCCAGGGATAGGTTTCTTGTTCCAAGACGGCAGCAAGTAAGGCTTCCGTGAGGTCTTCGGACGAGTTGGCAAGGGAATTAACTTCTTCTAAGGAACGGATTGGTTGTTGAGACATAGTCTACTCCTGGCAGTCGGTTGGGCGATGGCTGCTGACAGTATCTAATACATTTTTCAGGATTTGATTCCGCAATTGGATTGGCAGGAACTTATTGGAGCTGTCCCGGCTGAGCGATCGCGTCCGTTAGATAGCGGCGAACCAAGGCGGCCCTGGCTCCAAGGTCTCACAACCTCTAACAGCCTGGGATGACGCAGCGTCTCCGTTAAAATCTTACATCAACAGACAATAATTTGAGTCCTTAACCAGGATTGTTTATCCTAAGAAATGTACTGATGTCAGGAGTTTAGCAGTGGAGCTACCAATATTACAGGCGAGAGTTGCTGCCATTAAAAGCCGTCGCGATATTCTAGTCAGCTTGCTTGAGCAGCCGAATTTGGGAAATCTACGCCTTGATGTCGATCAGGCCTTGGAGGAACTAGACGAATTGCTGGAGGCGTTTGAGCAAACTTTTCCAGAAATTCTAGGTTAGGTCAAAACCGTTATTTCCACTATCCGCAACTTACCGGTAGTGTTTTTACAGGGGTCTGTGAGCGCGCCGCGCTTGCTTCCTCTCCTAATTTTTCAATCAGGGCAAGAAGATGCTTGGCTGCAATATCTTTACGACAAAAAACGGCAATGGGAGCCGTTTGGCTCATAACCTCAGCTTGGGGATCGTCGAGGGAAGTATAGGCAATTATTTGAGTCTGGGGACAAAATTGCTTAATTTCTAAGGCCGCACTCAACCCGTCTAAAACAGGCATTTGCAAATCTAAAACAATTACGTCTGGACAGCAGTAGCGAGCTTGGGAAACGGCTTCTCTGCCATTGCTGGCAACCCCTACAACAGTAATATGACTATAACTAGAAAGCCAGGCTTTAAGACTAAAGCGCGTTAACTCGTGATCGTCAGCAACAAGAACAGTGATTTGGGTGGGTACGACAGGCAGCATCTGTAGATTTCGGGAAACCACGTTACCTAGCTTGCATAGCTTAGCTGATTTTACTTAATTAAAACTTCTATCATAGGGAGCAATCTAGTCCTTTAGGATTTTTTAATAAAGTCCGTTAGGCGGGTGAAATAGTTAAGAGTTGGAGGGCTGCCACTTTACCAAGCATGAGGCAGGTAAGTCAGATCAATAAATAATATTTCTGACAGGGAGCGCCGAGAAGCCATAGTATATCTTGATATACAGTTCCCAGGGTTATTTCTAGCACCAGTCCGCCCGTCTTTGATAGGACAGCGTTAATATCAGTTAATCATGCCTGCCTAAAAGTATATTTTCAAGAAAACTTGGCTTTCGGCCCAAGGAGTCGCTGGCAACCGCTGGCGGCAATCGGGGAATAATAGAAATCGGGTTCCAAATTTCTAGCTATTGCTGGAGGCAATCATGGAAATTGTTCGCTGCCTGCACACCGCCATCTTCGTGTCATCTGTCCCGTGCCCAAGCTTTTTATGAAGCCACTCTGGGCTTAACCCCAATCGATCGCCTCCTGAAATTTCCGGGCATCTGGTATCAAATTGGCGACTACCAACTACATTTGCTGGTGCATTCCCACCCCCCCACAGAGCTGAGAAATCCCGACCAATGGGGCCGCAATCCTCACATCGCCATCGCCGTCAGCGATCTAGAAGCCGCCAAAACCCGGTTGCAAGTTGCCGGATGTCCCCTACAAATGAGTTCTTCCGGTCGCGCCGCCCTCTTCACCCAAGACCCCGACGGCAATATCATCGAAATCTCCCAAGCCTAGACCCAGAAACCAGTTTTTCTCAGATCTTAGGACGAAGTCCCATCGGGCAGCGTCACCGCATCGGGGCGATCGCAATCGGCTCCGCGAGGCAACTCCGGCACGACAAAGGGTAAACCGGCTCCCGTAAGGCCCCGCATAATCCGCTCTGGCGTCTCTGGAAACACCACAAACAAGGGATAAATTTGCTCTGCCCGCTCATTGAACATGTGCTGTTCCGCTAGGGGCATCAACCATTCGTACTCGCCGTGGAGATCGATCTGGGTTTGCCGCCAGCGACTGAGCAGGCCGGAAAAATCCTCCGCCGCCCGGTGAATAAAGATCAAAACCTCTGACCCCATTTTCACCTTCCACTGGGGATCGCACATCAGCATCGCCAGCTCGCAAGACGCTCGCTTCACCTCATAACGTCCCGTTTCCAGCGATCGCAGCCGCAGGAGTGGCAGGGGAATGGGCACCAAACTATCGGCAGCCCGGCGCAAACTCGGCAATAGTTCCAAGTAAGGCCGGTACTGCTGCAACAGCGCGATCGCCCTGTCCCGATTGCTGTACTCTGAGAGCAAAATTTCGTAGTCCGTGGAATTAAAAGACATAGGCGGTCAAAGACAGGGTTAAACTGGGTTGAGATTAACCCAACTCGTTGAAGACGGTCAACAGCGGCAGATACATTGCCACCAGAATGCCACCGACCATCACTGCCACCACACAAATCATCAGCGGTTCAATCAGACTGGTCAGTCCCTTAACGGCTTGTTCCACTTCATCTTCATAGAAGTCGGCAACTTTGAGCACCATTGAGTCCAGCTCCCCCGTCTCCTCGCCAACACTGATCATTTGAATAGCGAGGGCTGGGAAGATTTTCTCCTTCTGTAGGGCCAGACTCATCATGCCCCCTTCTTGAATGTCTTTTTTGGTGTTATTGACCGCATCCGCCAAAATCTGATTGCCGATGGTATCGCCCACAATGTCCAGGGTGTTCAAAATTGGCACCCCAGAACGGGTCAGCGTCCCAAATACCCGACAAAACCGCGCCGTCGCCGATTTACGGTTCAGCTCGCCCAACAGAGGCATCTCCAGAAAAAAGCGATCGATCAAGCGTCTTCCCTTGGGAGTCTTATAGGCGCGTTGATAAACAATGGAAGCGACGACGCAGAAAGTAATAGGAATCAAAACCCGCCAGCTCCGCAAAATCTTGCTCAAATCCACCAGCGCTTGGGTCAGCCAGGGCAACTGCACCCCTAAACTTTCAAAAATTCCCGCAAATACCGGCACCAAAAACAGCGTCATCCCGATAAACACCGCCAAGGCAATCAGGAATACCGCTACCGGATAGGTCATGGCCGATTTGATCTGGTTGCGCAGGCGAGCAATATCTTCCAGGAGTTTGGAGAGACGATTGAGCACTTCATCGAGTACCCCCCCCGTTTCCCCCGCTTCCACATCGCCACATAAAGTTTGTCGAAACAGACGGGGTGTTTGCTCATGGCTTCTGAGAGGTTGACCCCCTGCTGAATCTCGGTGCTGATGGCCAGTAGGGCTTTTTTCAGCTTGGGACTGGTACTTTGTTCTGCCAGCACCGAGAGCGATCGCACAATGGCAACCCCGGCATTAACCAGAGTGGCAAACTGACGGGAGAAAATAGCTTTATCTTTGATGGTGACAGTGCTGAGAAAGTCGATTTGACCGAGGTCAGCATCCAGAAAACCGGCTTTGCGGACGCCAAAGACGCGGGCGTATTTTTGGTGAGCAAAGAGCGAGCTTGCTCCGGGGAGAAGGCGTCGATGCGCTCTTGTAGTTTTTCCCGGCAGCGTCTTGTACTTGAGCAACAAAGGTAGGCATGGTTCACCTCTTGCGGCTAGATCTGACATGAGCAGTTGTCGGGTTTTATTTCAGCGTTGCAGATTGCTCCCCGCTGAGGACGGTTAATGCCGATGCCGGGATTAGGCCCGGGCTTTATTGGGAGAACT
>JAAUTE010000255.1 GCA_012031815.1 Chloroflexaceae bacterium | reverse complement strand
TGACCCTCCCTGGCAGCCGGTGGAAGTCCTGCGACGCGAAGGTGGTTTAGCCGTGGGAGCTATTACGGAGTTTTGTATCCACCTCGGCCCCCTTCCCGTGCGCTGGCTGGCCCGCCATTGCCAGTGTGAACCCCATCGCTATTTCACCGACGAGCAAATTGCGGGGCCGATGCAATCCTGGGTACACCGCCACCAATTTCAGCCTGAAAACGGCAAAACTCGCCTTATCGACACCATTGACTATGAGATTCCCGGCGGTTGGTTGGCGGAAGCCTGCTGGGAGCCTGGGTAGAGCAGCGGTTGCAGGATATGTTTCGCTATCGCCACGAGGTAACTCGCCGGGACTGTGAGGGCAGCGTCTTGAGCCGCAGCGGGTTAATCTAATTCAGCCCGCTGCTGTCTAGGAGGAAAGCCCATAGAATGAGATCGATATAGCAGAATCGCCGTAGGTCTAGATAGCGCCATTAAGTTCATGAAACGAGTAGCAGACGAGATTGAACAGCACTGGGACAGGCACCTGCAAGCCACAGCCGCTTCCCTTCCGGCAAAAACGCGGGAGAGCATTGGGCGCTGGCTCATCGGCGACGACCGGGGACGTTTTGAGGCGCTCAATCCCGAACAGCTTGCCATTGCTCAACAGGCGATGGGTTATCGCTACCGCATCCTGCAACAGCGCTACCTAAATCTGGGGCCCTCCCTGGCCTACCGTAACCTGATCAAGCGCCTGGCCTCCATTACCCTGGTGCGCCAGAAGATTCGCACTTGGGTGGCCCTCAGTCGCGATCGCCAACAGCAAGTGGCCGAGGTGTTGCAGGAAATTATCCAGGAAATGCTCAATAGCGATCGCTACATTCAAGGACAGCTAGCCTGGATTGCCCAATGTACCCAGGACGAACGACTGCGCAATAGCCTGCTGCTGGCCAGCCTCGAAGAATATTGCCTCCGTCCCATCCGCAATCAGCCGCTCCTGTCCTATCGCTTTGTGAACTATCTGCGCCGCCAAAGCCGCAGCGGCATCACCCAAGCCCCCCGCCAGGAAATGATTCGCCTGGTTTCTGAGGAAATTGGCATTGATGACGAGTCTGACGCCAGCGCCAGTTTGTTTGACTATGAAGCCGTTGCCCTTTACCAGGAAGCCCAGGCATGGGAAGAACGACAGCTCCTGCGGGCCAAAGTACAGGGCGAATTTGAGCACTATCTCGTCGATAAGGTCGGTGAAGAAGCCCGTCAATGGCTGCGGCTCTACCTCCAGGGGCGATCGCAAGAAAGCATTGCCCAGGAGATGAATTTGCCAATTCGCCAGATCTACCGTCTGCGAGAAAAAGTTAGCTACCATGCCCTGCGGGGGTTTGCCCTCAAGGCCAAGCCAGAATTGGTGGCCGAATGGTTGGAAATTAGCTTACAAGAGCATAACTTGGGTTTAACCCCCTCCCAATGGCAAGAATTCTGGGAAGGACTCAGCGAAACCCAGCGCCAACTGATCGCCGGACTCAAAGCCGGGAAATCCTGGGAAACCCTGGCCCAAGAGCTGAAATGCAAGAGCAATCAGGCGATCGCCGAATGGGGCAAGCTTTATCTAGCAGCCCAGGAGCTACGCACGGGCGGCAAAGAAACCCCTAAACAGCCCCAGGATTGAGGGGAATCATCTTCCAGGTGACATAGGTGCCAATGGGACTCCACAACAAATAGGGCAGCAACAACACCACCGCCCAGCCAGACAGGGGAGCCACCAATACCGCCAAGATACAGCCCAAGACAAAGCCAGTCCCGCCCACCAAGGTTCCGGCGAGGAGGCTGCGGAATTTTAACATGACGGGAGTATAGGAAACAATCGCCACTTCCACCGCAACATACAGGAACATCAGCAATCCGGCAGTAAACTCTTCTCCGCGACTTTCCCAAGTTATATAGGCCGACCACCCCCCGCAAACAAAGATAAATAGCCAGATTACCGGAATTAAGCGCTCAAAGGTTAGCCAGGACGGACGGCGCAACCGAAAAAACCAGCGCCGATCCTCAGCCGAGAGAAATGCGTTAAACCCTACAGCGATGGCGATCTCAACGATGCCAATTACGAGCCAGGAAGGAATCATGGATGATTTTGCCAGCTTATCGCCTCCCAGCATAGAAGAAAATCCTGACTCTTTTGCTCCAACACCAGGACGATCTCCAAGAGAAGAGGGAAGGCTGCGGGACAGTCCTTAAATTAGTCACTTAAGTTCCTAATCTTGGGTTGAGTCTCTCAGGGTTTTCCGGGAAAGTAAAGCTAAGGCAAACAACGCTAACCGAGACTGAAGTGAGCGCAATGAAGCAGCTTCACCAGGAAGCCCTTCCCTGGGTTCTCGACGGATTTGCAACAATCTTACAGCTTTCGCTCCCTTGCTCACGGTGGCATCTCACCTGGAGGTACTATGCTTATCACCCTCACGGCTCAAGAATTAGAACAAAATTCCGAAACTGTCGGCAAAACCCCCAAAATTTGCTATCAAAAGCACTATTTTTCAATGGGGCCCGTCTTTCCCAAGCGCAATCGCCACATTGCCATTGAATTGTGCCAGGACTTTATCCAATGCGATCGCCAATGCATCTTGGCCGAATCTGACTGGGGAATTACGGTTTGGATTGAGGAACCCCACCAGGCGGTTAAGCCAAAACCTCAAGGGGAAAACACGGTTACCCCCGCTGTCGCAGCTGCCCCGCTTCCCCAGGAGAGCGCTGCTACCGTTCCTAACGCCCCGGCTGCCCCCAAAACCGCCTTCCCGCGAGTCTATCGGGGTGTTGTTTATACCCATGAAGCACAACCCCCTGCTCCAGCGATCGCGCAAGGGATGGTGAAAAAACTGTATCGCGGCATTGTCTACAGCGAAATTGCCCAAGTGGCTCTTAAGTCAGCAAACCCAGCCGCAGGAACAACCTATCAGGGCATTGCCTGGGGCGGGGCCGAACTCCCTATCTGCCGGCCAGCCTGCTACTGTAGCTCCCGGTGAGGTTAGGGCCGGCTCCCCCCGCGCTGTCTACTCCTAGAGACTGGGGCGATGGACACTGATAGAGAGAAACGGTTGTCGGGCTTGACCCAATTTTCAACGCTACCAGTCGCTAAAGTCTGGGTCAGCCCACTTCAACCCCAAGGTTCCTGATAATTTCCTCTAAAACACCTATTTTTAATGGTTAGGGCGATTCTAGACTGTTTATTAAATCCTACTAGGGGAAATTCAGGTAGAATGAGGCGGGAAATTTCTGGATTCATCCCCCACCGCTTTGCGGAACCGCTGTTCTAGCATTGCAGTCCCAAGCCAATAAAGCTGTCTGCTCGCCATGTCTTCTTCCGCCTCTCCGTCCCCTTCCTATAAATACTGGGCGCTGGCCGGCGGCCTGTCCCTGATCGCCACGGGCCTGCTGGTCGCCTATCGCATTTGGCAGCTACCGATGGGGTCTCCCCTGACCCTGTTTGCCACGACAGCCCCAAACCCCTGCCCTGGTTCAGCGGCCGATCTAGCCGCCTGGTTGCAAGATTCACCCGATTTGTCCGCCACGTCCGGGGTTTCAGACCCCTGCTCCCCTCAGCTGGCAAGTACTTCCCAGAACATCGACTTGGGAAGCCTCTTGGAGCGCGATCGCGGCGTCTTTTTGCTGGGGAGTGCCTGGCCCGACATCCACGAAAAAGCCAGACAAGCCAAAGTCCCCATCATCATGTATCACGATATCCTCCCGACTAAGGAGGTTTTTTTTGATGTTACGCCCCAGGAGCTGGCCGAAGATTTTGAGCTAATTCGTCAAAAAAGGATTGACCCCTATTCACCTAGATTGGCTGATCGCCCACCTGCAAACGGGATTACCCCTCCCCGATAAGCCCATTTTGCTCACCTTTGACGATGGCTATGGCGGTCACTTCCAACATGTTTATCCCCTGTTAAAAAAATACGGTTATCCGGCAGTATTCTCGATCTACACCCGTAAAGTTGACGCCCAATCGGGTCGCAGCAGCGTTACCTGGGAGCAGCTCCAAAAAATGGCGGCCGATCCCCTGATAACCATTGCCTCTCACACCGTTTCCCACCCAGAAAATCTCACCACCCTCAACGATGCCGACCTGAAGCAGGAAATTGAGCAATCCAAGCGCAGTTTAGAAAGCCGCCTGGGCATTCCCATCCATTACTTTACCTATCCAGCCGGCCATTCCGACGAACGGGTGGAAGCGCTGGTGGCAGAGGCGGGTTACAGAGCTGCCCTTTCAATGGACGATGCCAACGAGCATTTTGCCAATGAATCAGAAAATTTGCTGGTTTTAGGTCGTTTCGGCCAATCAAACCTGGAAAAAGTGGTAGATCTAGCCTGGGGCGGCCCACCCCTGCCCAGAAGCGATGGCGGCTTTAACTTTAGCAGCTCCGTTTCTCAACAAAAACACACTGTTGACGGCATTTCTTTGACCTTGATTGCCGGGGGCCAGCCCAAGACCATCCACGCTGACAGCCGCTACCAAGTCCCGGAAATCATCGCCGAAACGGGCGCGATCGCCGCCGTGGACGGCGGGTTTTTCTCGCTGAAGTATCTAGACTCCAACGTCATGATCGGGCCGGTTATGAGTTCTAGCCACGGCTTATTTATTCCGGGCTACCGGGGAGAGCTGGGCAAACTGGCAGGCCGTCCGCTGATTTTGATCGGGGCCGATGCCGTGAAGTTTATGCCCTTCGACCCCGATAAACACAACGATCTGCTGGGAGTGGTTCGGGAGATGGAGAACGTGACCGACGCCTTTGTGGGAGCCGCTTGGTTGGTGAAAAACTCCCAGGCTCAGCCAGCAGAGGCCTTTGGCACCCTCTTTGACTTTGATGCTTACCGCCACCGCGCTTTTTGGGGGATCAATCAAGCGGGGCAGCCCGTCATCGGCGTGACCCACGATCCCATTGATTCTGTATCCCTGGGCCAAATCCTCGCCAGCCTGGGCTTTCGAGATGCGGTGATGCTAGACTCTGGCGCGAGTACGTCCCTGGCCTATCAAGAGCAGTCTCTGGTTGGCTACACGCCCCGTCCGGTTCCCCATGTGGTGGCGCTGTTCCCTCCAGAGAACGCTGCCTCTGCATCGGCTAAAACCCGCAATTTCCTCGCAGAATTTCAAGTATGGCTGCCAGAAAGCCAGCAAAACTCCCCTAGCAATCCATAACTACATCTAATCCGGACTGACCGCTGCTGCGCCGTCTCCTGCGCCCCTACCATCATCGATTTTTTCTAAATCGAGGCATTATTTCAGCAATTACCGGAAATTAGCCCCTGCTTCCCCATCAAGCAGCCACCACAGTTCCCCTTGGGGGGCAATAAATCGGGCCGGATAGGCATAGGCGTCGGCTTGGGGGGCAAAAATTTGGGCGAGGGCCGCTTGTTTGTTGGCTCCTGCGGCTAGAAAGATGACGCACTGGGCCTGGTTGAGCAGCGGAATGGTAAAGGTGAGGCGGGGTTGGCCGCCTTTTTGTCCCACGGTCACCAGGCGATCGCATGACATCGAGGGCTGGCGTCTGGGGAAATAAGGAAGCCGGTGTGGCCGTCGTCGCCCTACC
>JAAUTE010000254.1 GCA_012031815.1 Chloroflexaceae bacterium | reverse complement strand
GATTTAGTCAACAAATTTAATTGCAACTGCTGATGGCTGCTGCTTCGGGTCGCTGGCAATTTTGGGTCGATCGCGGTGGGACGTTACGGATATCGTCGCTAAGAATCCAGTCGGAGAAATTGTAATTCATAAATTGCTTTCCGATAATCCCGAACAATACGAGGATGCAGTGATCGCCGGGATTCGTCATCTTTTGCAGCTTGCGCCCGAAGAACCGATACCTGCGGCTGCGATCACGGCAGTGAAGATGGGAACTACCGTAGCCACCAATGCCCTTTTGGAAAGAAAAGGTGATCGCACTGTTTTAGTGGTTACAGCGGGATTTCACGATATTTTACGCATCGGCTATCAAAATCGACCAGACATTTTTGTTCGTCAAATTGTGCTGCCGGAAATGCTCTATGAGTGCGTGGTTGAAGTGAGGGAACGCTACGATGCTCAAGGTCGAGAACTACTGCCCGTCGATCTAGCCGCTGCTCAAATCGCTTTGCAATCGGTCTACGATGCTGGCATTCGCAGTTGTGCGATCGCCTTCATGCACGGCTATCGCTATTGCAACCATGAACTACAAGTTGCCGAACTAGCCCGAAATATTGGCTTTACACAGATTTCAGTTTCCCATCAGGTCAGTCCGCTGCTGAAGCTGGTGAGCCGCGGCGATACGACGGTGGTTGATGCCTATCTTTCTCCTCTGTTGCGCCGCTACGTTAATCAAGTTCAAGGGCAGCTATCAGGAAAAAATAGCTCAATTCGCCTAATGTTCATGCAATCCAACGGAGGATTAGCAGAAGCAGCCTATTTTCAGGGAAAAGATAGCATTCTCTCCGGGCCTGCGGGGGGAATTGTAGGCGCGGTCAAGACCAGTCTCATGACAGGATTTGGCAAGATTATTACCTTTGACATGGGCGGCACTTCCACCGATGTTGCTCACTACGCAGGCGATTACGAACGCAGTTGGGAAACGGAACTCTCAGGGGTGCGGTTGCGATCGCCGATGTTGGCAATTCATACGGTAGCGGCGGGGGGTGGTTCCCTGGTGCAGTATGATGGTGCGCGGTTTCGGGTTGGGCCGCGATCGGCGGGGGCGAATCCCGGCCCTGCGGCCTACGGGAAAGGCGGGCCGCTGACGATTACGGATTGCAATGTCATGGTCGGTAAGTTGCAACCGGCGTTTTTTCCCCAGGTGTTTGGCCCCAATGCCGACTTACCCTTGAATGCAGAGGTTGTACGCGAGCAGTTTGAGCAACTATGCCAGACGATTGGCGATCGCCGCAGCCCGGAAGCAGTGGCAGGGGGATTTTTAGAAATTGCAGTGGCAACGATGGCCAATGCCATCAAAAAAATTTCCTTACAGCGTGGTTATGATGTTGCAGAGTATGTATTGTGTTGTTTTGGAGGGGCTGGGGGACAGCACGCTTGTTTAATTGCTGAAGCCTTGGGGATTAAACAGATTTTGATTCACCCCTATGCGGGAGTTTTGTCGGCCTATGGCATTGGTTTAGCAGATATTCGGATTTTAAGGGAAAAAACCCTGGAAGTGCCTTTAGACCCAGCCCTATTGCCGGAATTGCACCAACAACTTCATGGCTTAATTGCCGAAGCACAACGGGATTTACAGCAGCAAAACTTGGGAGCAGATACTTCGGTAGAGATTTTCCCTAAAGTTCATCTTAAATACGCAGGGACGGATTCATCTCTGGTGGTAAATTATGGCGATTCGAGCGCGATGAAAAGAGAGTTTGAAGCCATTCATCAGCAGCGCTATGGATTTATTACCGCCGACAAACCCTTGATTATCGAAACTATCACCGTTGAATTGATCGCTCCCACAGAACCCCTGGCTGAACCGATGCCAGAGTGCGATCGCCAATCCTTAGCGGAAGCCGTGGCTTGGGTCAAAATGTACAGTGGGAATCGCTGGTATGACACGCCAATCTTTCAGCGGGAGCAACTGCAACCCCAGGATGTAATTGTCGGGCCAGCAATTATTGTGGAGCCGACAGGAACCAATATCATCGAACCGGGCTGGCAAGGGGAAATTAATTGGCAAAATCATTTAATCCTGACGAGAACTCAAGAGTTAACCCAAAGCCAGCGGGAGAGTTATTCTGAGGTAAATCCCGATCCGGTCAGACTAGAAATTTTTAATAATCTCTTTCGTTCCATTGCCGAACAGATGGGGGTAACCCTGCAAAATACCAGCTACTCGGTGAATATTAAAGAGCGCCTAGATTTTTCCTGTGCCATTTTTGACGGAGCAGGGGAATTGGTGGCTAATGCGCCTCACATTCCTGTGCATTTAGGTTCGATGAGTGACAGTGTTCGGAGTTTAATTGCGGCGAAAGGCTTGATGCTGCAACCAGGGGCAGTTTATGCCATCAATAATCCTTACAATGGGGGGACTCACCTGCCAGATATTACGGTTATCACTCCTGTTTTCATGGCTGGAGAGACGGAATTAACGGCGCCCCTGTTTTATGTGGCGTCGCGGGGACACCATGCGGATATTGGCGGAATCGTGCCGGGTTCCATGCCGCCCAACAGCAAAACCATTGCCGATGAGGGGATCTTGCTGGATAACATTCAAGTGGTCGATCGCGGACAATTTCGGGAAACAGCATTGTTAGAGATCTTAACGGCTGGAAACTATCCAGCTCGTAACCCCCAGCAAAATTTAGCAGACTTGCAAGCCCAAATTGCGGCCAATCAGAAAGGCTGTCTGGAACTGCAAAAAATGGTAGATGCCTACTCCCTGGCAACGGTACAGGCTTATATGCAGCACGTTCAGGATCATGCCGAAGCATCAGTTCGCCGCGCTATTTCTTCTCTCAAAGCCGGCCAGTTTTCCGTTGAGTTGGATAACGGGGCAACCATTCAGGTAAGGATTCAACCCGATGGGCGATCGCGAACGGCAAAAATTGATTTTACGGGAACCTCAGCCCAACGGGCCGATAATTTTAATGCTCCGGCGGCGGTGTGCAAGGCAGCGGTTTTGTATGTTTTTCGGACGTTGGTGGCCGATGATATTCCCCTGAACGGCGGCTGTTTAAAACCCCTAGAAATTGTGATTCCGAGCGGGTGTTTTCTCAATCCCAGCTATCCCGCTGCGGTGGTTGCCGGCAATGTGGAAACCTCACAAAATATTACCGATTGTTTGTACGGCGCGTTGGGGGTTATGGCCGCGTCTCAAGGGACGATGAATAATTTCACCTTTTGGCAGCGAAAAGTATCAATATTACGAAACCATTTGCGGCGGTTCGGGGGCAGGGCCAGATTTCGATGGCACGGATGCAGTTCACACCCACATGACCAATTCTCGCCTCACCGATCCTGAAGTATTAGAGTGGCGCTTTCCTGTGATAGTTGAAGGCTTTCAGATTCGCGCCAACAGTGGCGGTCGGGGACAATTTCAGGGGGGAAATGGGGTCATTCGTCGCATCCGTTTTTTAGAACCGATGACCGCTGCTATTTTATCCACCCATCGCTGCATTGCTCCCTTTGGTTTGAATGGCGGGGAAGCGGGAGCCGTGGGTAAAAATTGGGTGCAGCGCCAGGACGGAACCATTGAAACCTTAGCCCCCACGGCCACAGTGGCAATGGAACCAGGGGATTTATTTGTGATTGAAACGCCCGGCGGCGGGGGTTATGGCATTGCTCAGGCTTCGGTTTAATTTGAGAGCAGTTCCGGTTGGCGATCGCCAATTTTTTTATACTGTTGAAACATCATCGGAAATCCCCATGACTAATTCCTCGGAAACCAAACCCAGTGCCCTCGATAATCGCCAAGGCAACACCACAGAACAGGTTCTCACTCTAGATGATGCTTCCTTACGCTACCGCGCGATCGCCGATTGGCAAACCCTTTACGACCAGGAAAAGGCGATCGCTGAATTGTTTTATATTGCTTATTTGGCGGAGGAAGTTGAGCCGGGCCAGCGACCGCTGACCTTTGTGTTTAATGGCGGGCCGGGGGCCGCCTCGGTGTATTTGCACCTGGGGGCGCTGGGGCCGAAACGGGTTGGTTTTGACGCGGAAGGCGGTATGCCCAGACCGCCCGTGCGCTTGCTGGATAATCCCCAAAGTTGGCTGCGGTTTTCCGATTTGGTGTTTGTCGATCCCATTGGAACGGGATTTAGTCGCACCTGGCCCCAGGATCGAGATAATCACAAAACTAACAATGGGGAGAAACCAACGCCGGAAAGTCAGGAGTCTCCAGAAGAAAACCGGTTTTGGGAAATGGAGCAGGATTTAAACTCCTTGGGCGAGTTTATGCAGCGGTTTCTCTCTCGCTACCAGCGCTGGCTGTCCCCGATTTTCATTGCGGGGGAGAGTTACGGTGGATTTCGGGTAGCCAAGATGACCCGCAAGCTGCAAGAAACCTTTGGCATTGGCCTCAGTGGCGCGATCTTGATCTCTCCTGCCCTGGAATTTAGTCTTCTGGAAGGCAGCGACTACAATTTGAGCTATTGGGCAACCCTGATTCCGTCCTATGCGGCGGCGGCAATCTATCACAACCGGGTTCAACCGCCTGCCGATCTGGCCGCGCATCTTCAGAGGGCCGAACAGTTTGCCCAGGAAACCTTGATTCCGTTTTTGGCGTTAGGCGATCGCGTTTCCCCATCCCAAAGTCAAGCAGTTTATGCAACCTTGGCGGAATTGATTGGCTTACCTGTAGCACTGATTGAACAGCATGGGGGCCGGGTCGATCGCGAAATTTTTGCGCGGGAGTTGTTGCGGGAGGAAGGCAAAGTTCTGGGACTTTACGATGGGGCGGTGACTGCCATCGATCCCTTCCCCGATCGCCTGGTGTTTGCGGGCAATGATCCGACCTTGGATGGGGTGCAGCGCATATTTACGGGGGCAATTAATCATCACTTGCGGCAGACCCTGAAAGTTGAGACGGAGTTGAGCTATCACCTGCTAAATCTGGATGTGTTCAAATCCTGGAAATATGTTTTCAAAAGAGAAGTGAAGCAAGGTTACATGGGTGCAATGGACGACCTGCGGGCAGGAATGGCTCTCAATCCTTATATGCAGGTTTTTATTACCCACGGCATTTACGATCTGGTCACGACCTATTTTTGCTCAGCCCATTTAGCCGCCTTGATGAAGCTCGCGCCGGAACTCCGCCCCAATTTAACCCTAAAAAATTATTCAGGCGGCCACATGTTTTATACCTGGGAAGCTTCCCGCCAACAGTGGTTTGCCGACATGCAGGGGTTTTACGCCCAAGCCGTTAGTGCCGATTGAGTAGGGGCAACTCACCCTTCATCTAGAACAACTCACCCTTCATCTGGGGCAACTCACGCTTAGTTTATGACAACTCACCCTTCATCCAGGGCAATTGAAGCGTTATGTGAGGTGACTGAAGCTTCATAGGCAGTCCAGGACATCAGAGCCGCTAGCGATCGCCAATGGAGCCACCCTAAAATGAAAGCAATCCTTGGGCCACCCCACTTCCCAGGAGAACCGCCATTATGCAGACATTGAAATTAGAACTTCCCCAAGACCTTACCCTTCACGTTTCCCATGCAGAGTTTGTGGCGATCGCGGCGACCAACCGGG
>JAAUTE010000253.1 GCA_012031815.1 Chloroflexaceae bacterium | reverse complement strand
GGCCCGACTCCAGGGCGCTGGGTCAACAAAATCGTTTTGGTCAGCCACCTCCAGCAGTTTGTTTTTGAACAGAGCCTTGCGCCCCTAGTTAATGGCGTGGACATCTTCCTCGCCGGCGGCTCTGACTTTATCCTCTTTGATGAAACCGACCAACCCTTTGGCTCCGACGAAGCAGGCGGCCCCTACCCCACCTTGGCCACCAACGCCGACGGCGACCCCGCCCTGCTGCTCTCCACCAACGGCGAATATACCTATGTTGGCCGCCTCGTAGTTGATTTTGACGAAAACGGCGTCCTCATTCCCGAATCCGTCGATCCCATCATCAGCGGCGCCTACCGCACCACCGATCAAGGCGTTATCGATGTCCTGGGCGCTGACAATCCCGCGATCGCCAGCATCGGCACCATCAGCGATCCAGCCAACACCGTCGGTGAGATTGACTACGTTCTCGACAGCGTGCCCGGTCAGGTGGAAAACCTGGTGGAATCCGTAGAAGCCGTTGTCGAGTCCCAAGATAGCATCATCACGGGCTTCACCGATGTGTTCCTCGATGGCATCCGAAGCAACGTCCGCACCGAAGAAACCAACCTGGGCAACCTGTCTTCCGACGCTAATTTGTTCTACGCCCAGCTCTTCGATCCCTCCGTAAGCGTCTCCATCCAGAATGCCGGGGGCATCCGCATTCAAATCGGCGATCTGGTCAACGTGGTCAACGACGACGGCACCTCAGAGAGTTTCTTCCTGCCACCCCAAGCCAACGCCTTCCGGCCGGAAGGTGCTGTTTCAGAACTCCTAATTCGGGACGTTTTCCGCTTTGATAATGGCTTAGCGCTACAAACCATCACCTTGCAAGACCTGATCGAGCAATTGGAAAATGGTGTGGAGGTAGCGGGCTTAGTGGCTGAACCGGGTCAGTTTCCCCAGGTTTCTGGGGTGAATTTCAGCTTCGATCCCTCCTTAGACCCCGGTAGCCGCATCGTCAATGCGGCGCTGGTGGATGGAGAGGGCAATGTGACTCAGCCCCTAGTGATTGATGGCGAATTTGTCGCCGATCCCAACGCTTCCATTCGGGTTGCTATCAATACCTTCCTGGCCGGCCTGTTAGCGCCAGGTATCCAAACTCCTGACGGCTACACCTTTGAGGGACTGGCCGCCGAAAATCCCGAATTTGCCGATGTGGTCGATCTGAGTCAACTGCCCCGGCCAGAGTTGGTCGAGGAACTCCTGCCCCAGCTTTCGCCCACCGGATTAACCGAAAACGGCCAGGTGATTTCCGTGGCGACCTTCTTGGCGCTGAACAACCCTACCCCGGAGACCGCCTTCGACCAAGCTGAGACCCCCGTGTTTGCCGATGGACGCATCCAGAATCTAGGAGCGATAGACCCGGCGACGGGACTGCCCCGCTTAGACAGCGTTTTTGCTGAAGTGTCTGAGCTGGTCTTCGGATCGCCGGAGAACGATGAGCTAGACAGCGAGATTGACCCTAGCTTTGATGGCTTCGGTGACTTGATTTTCACGGGAGCGGGTGCAGATTTAGTGGATGTCAGCCAGGGAGTCGGCTCTAACCGCGTTTACGGCGGCAGTGGGGTAGATGAGCTGTTTGGTGGTAACAATGACCGCCTTTTCGGCACCCTGGGGACTGATCTTCTCGACAGCTCTGAGGGCAGCGGTAGCAATCGTCTCTACGGGGGGGCAGATGTCGATGAAATCATCGTTGGCAGCAACGATCGCGCTTTTGGTGGGCTGGGCAATGACATCATTGATGCCACCCTCAGTACTGGCGGCAGTCGCTTGTATGGCGGCGCGGGCGATGACAGCTTCTTCCTCGGTGCGGGCGATCGCATTATTGCCGGTGCGGGCGACGACCAAATCTTTGCAGGTGTAGGCGGCGAGAACGTGATTACAGGCGGTGCCGGAGCTGATGAGTTCTGGATTGCCAACGCAGAAACGCCGCTCCTGCCCAATACCATCACCGATTTTGAGGATGGCGCGGATGTCATTGGCGTAGGCGGACTGGGCGCGAGCTTTGGCAGCTTGACCCTCACTGCGGCCGATGGCAACACCACCATTGCTCTTGCGGGCAACGATCTAGCAGTCCTCCTGGGTGTAGAGCCTGGGGTACTGTCTGAAGCCGATTTTGTCTTTGCCTAGAGGTTAAAGACGATGAGAGAGTGCCTAACCCGGTAAATCACCGGTAGGCAGACCGGGGCGCAGCCGCGCCCTTTTTTCTAGAGTGTTTTGTAACCGAGGAAACCCATGAATAGCATTGTTGAATTACGTCCCTTGGGAACGTTCACGACGGGCATCTTTGACGAGGGGGCGGCGGAGATTCCGGCTTTTGATCCCATTTCCGACCGTCTGTTTGTCGTTAACGGCGACAGTGATGCCATTGATGTGCTGGATCTGAGTAATCCCAGCAACCCCACCTTCCTGTTTGCGATCGCCCTGGACAATCTGGGCATTGACGGTTTTGTATCCGGTGCTCCCAACAGCGTCGCGGTGGCTAATGGCATTGTGGCTGTGGCCGTGGCAGCAGATACGGTAACGGATTTGGGTCAGGTGGCGTTCTTTGATGCCGATGGCACTTTACTTAACGCTGTTCAGGTGGGAGCGCTGCCTGACGCCGTGAGCTTCTCTCCCGACGGCAATTTTTTGGTGGTCGCCAATGAAGGGGAACCGGACGACGGCATTGACCCCGATGGCTCCGTGGCCATCATTGACTTGACTAACGGGGTGACCAATGCCACCGTTGCGATCGCAGATTTTGCCGCCTTCAACGGACGAGAGAATGAGCTACGGGGTAATGGCGTGCGGATTGCGCCGGGACTGAGTGCCGCCCAGGATTTTGAGCCGGAATTGCCTGCTATTTCCCCCGATGGCACCACGGCCTTTGTCACCCTCCAGGAAACAATGCCTTGGCAGTCGTAGACCTTGCCACAGCTACGGTCATTGATGTTATCAGTGCCGGAGTTGTAGATTTCTCGCGGGGACTGCCGGAAATTGAGACTTTTGAGGTGGGCGGACTCCCAGAAATTGGCCAAACCCCTGAGGGCGAGGCGATCCTCCTCGGCGGCTTTTCCGGGCTGTGGTTTGAAGGCCTTAACCCCGACAATGGCAACCTGCAATTTTTAACCGTTAGCGATCGCGGCCCCGTCGGCCCCAATGATTTGCTGGCCACCGACGGCGTCACATTGGGGCGACAGTTCCTGCTCCCCGATTTTCAAGCCAGGGTCATTACCCTAGAACTCAACCCGGCCACCGGAGTCGTCACCGTCCTCGACCAACTCCTCCTAACCCGCGAAGAGGGAGGACAATCAATTCCCATCACCGGCCTGCCCAACATCCCCGGCTTCAGCGAAACCCCCCTGGATGCGGCCCTAAATCCCATCCCCCCCGACCCCTTTGGTTCGGACACCGAGGGCATCTTCCGCGCTCCCAACGGCAACCTCTGGACCGTAGACGAAGAAGCCCCCTCAATCTTTGTCTATTCTCCAGAAGGAGTCTTAATCGAGCGCTTTGTCCCCCAAGGCTACGCCGCCCTCGCTGGAGCTGCCCCCGGAACCTTTGGGAGTGAGACCCTCCCCAGCGTTTACCTTGAACGTCGAGGCGGCCGTGGCTTTGAGGCGATCGCCTTTGACGACGAGAACAACATCGTCTATGCCTTCATCCAAACCCCCCTCTCCAACCCCAGCTTAGCCACCAGCAACGCCTCCAGCGTCCTGCGAATCCTAGGCATCGATCCGGCCAGTGGCACACCAGTGGCAGAATTTGTCTACCTCCTCAACACCCCTGCCTTGGTCACGGCAGAAGAAGGTATTGGCTTTGGGGATGCCGAGGTGGATCGCATTGGGGATGCGGTATTTGCCGGAGACGGCCAATTCTTTGTGGTCGAGCGGGACAACGAAGATAGCAACACCGCCCAACAATTTATTTTCAGATCGATCTAGCCGGAGCCACCAACATCCTCGGTACGGAGTTGGCCAATGCGACCAGCGGCGACACCCTAGAATCCCTCACCCCCGATGAGCTAGCGGCCTTAGGGATTCAACCGGTCAACAAGATTCTGGTTGCTAACGGGCCGTCCCTGGGTTTCTCCCCCAGCGCCCAAACCGAAGGACTAGCCCTTCTAGACGATGGCAGCCTGGTGTTACTTAATGACAACGACTATGCGGCTCCCACCATTCCCACGAATTTAGGCCTCCTGAGCTTTAGCGGCTCCAGCGGCCTCGACCCCTCCGATGACGACGGCCAAATCAACATTGCCAACTTCCCCGTGTTTGGCTTGCGGCAACCCGATGGCATTGCATCCTTCTCTGTGGGAGGAGAAACGTTTTACATCACCGCCAACGAAGGGGACGGGCGCGACGACGAAACCGATCGCATTGATGACCTCGCCCTCGATCCGCTGGTGTTTCCCGACGCCGCGCAATTGCAAGGGGATGACCAACTGGGTCGCCTGGAAGTCTCGATCGTCGATGGCGACATTGACGGCGATGGACTGTTTGAGCAACTGTTTGCCTTTGGCAGTCGCTCCTTCTCCATTTTTGATGCCGTTGGTAATTTGGTCTTTGATTCCGGCGATGCCATTGAGCAAATTACCGCCAGTACCTTCCCGGCGGATTTCAACGCCAATAACGACGAAAACGGTAGTTTTGACAATCGCAGTGACGATGCCGGCCCCGAACCCGAAGGGGTAACCATCGGTCAGATCAATATTGGCGGTGAGGAGCGAATTTTTGCTTTCATCGGACTGGAGCGTATTGGTGGCGTCCTAGTCTATGAAGTCACTAACCCCAATAGCCCAGAATTTGTTCAATACTTGAATACCCGCGATTTTAGTGGCGATGCCGAAGCTGGTACGGCAGGCGACCTCGGCCCCGAAGGTTTAACTTTCATTTCCGCCGCAAACAGCCCCGATGCCAGTCCCCTACTGGTCGTAGCCAATGAAGTCAGCGGTACAACAACTATTTTTGAGGTAACACTTGTGACCCCTACCATCATCATCAACGACAACGAAACCTTTACGCTGAGCGAAGCTATCACCGCTCCCCTCGGTGAGCCAGCGGTTCTCATTCCCGGTAATAATGCCGCTTTGATCGTGACAGACACCGGTGCGATCGCAGCCCTGGATACAGGCAACACCGCCGTGCAATCTTCTGGCGATACCGTCACCATTGACAACCAAGGAACCATTGCGGGAGCCTTGAATGGCATCAGTACCACCAGCAATAATCTGATCTTGACCAATAGCGGCACCATTACCTCCGATAGTCGCGCCATTGACCTCCTGGGCGGTGACAACCTCACCATTACCAACAGCGGCACCCTCCTAGGAACCGGCGACCAGCGCAACGGCACTATCTACTCTGACAACGCTGCATCCAACTACAGCTTCAACAACAGCGGACTGGTAGATGCGGGAGAAGGCAACCAAGGAGCTGCGGCTTCTTTCTCCTTCGACCCTGGCGATGTCAACGGCATTGTCACCCTGATCAACAGCGGCACCCTCCAAGGTCGTGGTCAAGCGGCGGCGAATTTAGCAACTGCCGGAGATGGTCTGCGCTTAGAAGGCAACCGCAGTG
>JAAUTE010000252.1 GCA_012031815.1 Chloroflexaceae bacterium | reverse complement strand
AGTCGCAGTCGCAGTTACATTGCTGAGCGCCTATCTTGGTTGGCGTTCTCTGGGGGGGGCCGAGAAGGATGCTTGGATTCGCACTTTTGCTATTGCCTACGCAGCGATGGGCGGCACCAGTTTCTACAATGCCGATTTCACGGGAGCCGATTTCACGGGAGCCATTCTCAAAAGCACCGACCTCAGAGCCAAGACCCTCGATCGCGTTTCCTGGCACAACGCTAAAAAATTAGACCTCGCCAGAGTTGGCAACGCAATTTTGGCTCAGCCTGCGGTACGACAACTTTTAATTGAAGGCAACGGCCACAACAAAATCTACGCTAACGCCGACCTCAACGGCGCAAACCTGAACGGCGCAACCCTCAGTCAAGCCAATCTTAAGGGCGCAAACCTTGACCGAGCCACCTTACAAAAGGCCAACTTAGAATGGGCAAACTTAAGCGAAGTACAAGCCTTGAGAGCCGATTTCACGGGAGCCTGTTTCACGGGAGCCTGCTTAGAATCCTGGAACATCGACGCCAGCACCATCCTCGATAACGTTGACTGCCAATACATTTTCCTTCTCGAACAGCCCAACGCCCAAGGGAGTCGAGAACGCCACCCCCACGACCCAGACAAAATTTTTTCAACCCGGCGACTTCGAGAAACTCTACCGCAAAATCATGAATACCGTACAGGTTTTGCTCCGAGACGGCGGTAACGGGGAAGCCTTTCGCGTTGCCTTCCAACGTTTAATGGAAGAGTTTCCTGACATCACCCCCGACTCCATTCAAGCTGTGGAAAAAAGGGCAAAGATGTTTTAGTTACCCTCGAAGTTCCCGACACAACCGATAAGGCCAGCGTCGAACGCCAACTTTTAGAAGTTTATGAAGCCAAATTAGCCGCCGCCGAACAGGCCAAACAGCTAGAAGCCAAACGCGCCGACGATATTAAAGATGTTATTACTACCCTTGCCCCTTATTTAAACCCCAGCATTCACGTTACTAATCAAGCCACAGCCGAAGGAAAAGCCATGACCAACAGCTCCGATCAAACCATCAGTCCCGGCGGCGACTTTAAGATCACTGCCACCAACGCCGTCGTTAACCTGCGAGACATCAGCGGTTCCGTCACCAACGCCATCAACCAACTCCCCGGCGACGCCGCTCCCAACCAACCCGATCTGAAAACCGCCTTGCAGCAACTCCAGGAGGCCATCCAAACCGACCCCGAACTCGCCGACCCCAACAAAGCCAAAGCCTTAAAGCAACTCCAGACCCTCGCCGAAGCCGCCCAGAATCCCACCAGCGAGGAAAGCCAAAACCGCGCCGACTATGCCAGATTTAACCTGGAAAAACTCACCCAAGGACTAGCCGCCACTACCCAATTCGTGCAACAATTCCAGCAATTCCTCCCTGTCCTTAAGGCCTGCTTCGGTCTGAGCTAGTAAACTCAAAAGGGTTTCCAGCAAGTCCTCAAGGCACAACTGTTGCTAATGCGATCGCAAACTATGGCTCGATTCACCTTGGCACTGTTGCTACTCATCTCGTTAACGGGTTGCACCTGGTTTCCCCAGGAATCCGCCGAGTCAGAAGCAGCCGAAGAAAACCCCCTGCCCTCCGTGGACGTGGCCGTGGCCGAGGTCGATAGTCTCTCCCGCACCACCGAATATGTGGGCACCACCCGCCCCATCCAGGAAGTCTCCCTGCGATCGCAAGTGGAAGGCCGCCTCCTCAGCCTCACCGTGGAAGTTGGCGATCGGGTCACCCAGGGTCAAGGGATCGGCCAGCTTGATGACCGCCTCCTGGCCGCCAGCGTCACCGAAGCCCAAGCCCAACTGGCCGCCCTGCAATCGGAGCTAGCCCGCGCCCAAAGCCAACTCAACAACGCCAAAATTAGCGTCCAACGGGCCCGCATCCAACTGGCCCAACTGCAAAACGACGCCCGCCGCTTCACCGAACTAGCCGCCGTCGGCGGCATCTCCGAACAACAGGCCGAATCCGCCCGCACCGCCGCCCAAGTAGCCGAACAAGAAGTCTTCGCCGCCCAAGAACAAATCCGCCTAGAAGAACAGGCCGTCGCCGCCGCCGTCGGTCGAGTCGCCGCCCAACGGGCCGTCCTCACCCAACAACAACAGCGCCAAGCCTTCTCCCAACTCACCTCCCCCATCGCCGGCATTGTCCTCGCCAAAAGCAGCGAACCCGGCGACCTCATCGACCCCGGCCAGGAAGTCCTGCGCCTCGGCGACCTCAGCAGCCTCAAGGTCATCGTCCCCCTCTCCGAACTAGAACTCACCAACATTCGCCTCGGCCAAACCGCCACCATCACCCTCGATGCTTTTAGCGATCGCCGCTTCCAGGGAACTGTGACCAATATTTCCCCCGTCGCCGACGAAGAATCCCGCCAAATCCCCCTGGAACTCACCCTGCCCAACCCCAACGGCGACATCGGCAGCGGCCTACTCGCCAGAGCCAGCTTCCAATCCCGCCCCCAACCCAGGGTCGTCATCCCCCAAGAAGCCATCCAGGGCCGCCAACAAAACAACCCCCACGTCTTCGTCCTAGACAAGATCAGCGACAACCGCCAGGCTCAGGTGGAAAAGCGCCCCATCCAAGTGGGAACCCGCCTGGAAAACCGCATCGAAATCCTCTCCGGCCTCCAGCCCGGCGATCGCTTCGTCCTCAGCAGCAGCAAAAAACTCGAAGACGGAGCCACCGTGCGCCTCAGCATACTCTCGGAGTTAGAAGAAAACTGAGTCCCACAATAAGTTTTGTAAAATAGGAAGGCATAAACGCTGGCCCGGAGAAAAACCGTCATGCCCACCCGCCAAGACACCCTTTGGGAGCAGTTGCTCAAACCCGTCATCAGCAACCTCATCGATCGCGAAAAGCTAGAGCGCTTTGCCCAAAGCGTTGATTGGGACGCCGAAACCCAGCGAATCACCAACCCCCAAACCACCTATCCCCGCTACTACCAGAACAGCTTCCACGGCATTGAGGGCGGTTACCTCACCGTTACAGCCGCCGTCACCTACGACCCCATTACCCAATACGTCCTCCCGCCCCAGGAAACCTGGGTCAGACAGGGCGCGATCGATCGGGTAAAGGTTCAGCCCCGACGCATTCTCGACCTGGGCTGTGGCACCGGAACCACCACCCTCCTCCTCAAACAAACCTTTCCCCAAGCCCAGGTCATCGGCTTAGATCTTTCTCCCTATCTCCTGGTGGTCGCCGCCCACAAAGCCCGACAGGCCAACCTCGACATGCAATGGCGACATGGCAACGCTGAGGCCACGGGCTTACCCGCCGCCAGTTTCGACCTCATTAGCATCGCCTTACTGTTTCACGAAACCCCGGCAGCCGTAACCCAAGGAATTTTGCGGGAAAGCTTTCGTCTCTTAGCTGCGGGCGGCCAGATAATTATTCTCGACGGCAACCAGAAAACCCTGGCGCAGATGCCCTGGTTGCGGAACGTTTTTGAAGAACCTTTCATCGAAGATTACGCAGCGGGCAATCTGGATGCCGGCTTAAGCGCGGCGGGATTTGGGGCAGTGCAAACAGAAGATTGGTGGCTAGTGCATCAGCTTTCCCAAGGCGTCAAACCCCTCCCCGGCGCAACTCCCCAACCTGCCGCAGCCATCCAAACAGACCCCGGATTAGATTCCCTGGGAGAAATCCCCGCCCCCGCCTTCTAAACCCTGACTTCTGAGTTTTGACCTGTTCTAACATTACTCCCGGCGAGATTCTGAGCGTTCCCCCCTGTCTATGGCCCTGCAAGCAATTTTGTTTGATTTTAATGGCGTCATCATCAATGATGAGTCGATTCACCAAACCCTGGTCGAGGAAATCCTCCTCGGCGAAAACCTGCGCTCTCAGCCGGGGGAATATCAACAATTTTGTGTGGGCCGAAGCGATCGCGGTTGCCTGCGAGACATTCTGGCCCAGCGAGGGCGGGTGGCGAGCGAGGCCTATTTAGGTAAACTCATTGCCAAAAAGCAGCCCTCTACCAGGCCAAGCTTGCCGAAATTTCGGTGCTGCCCCTTTACGCCGATGTCAAACCCTGTTTGCTGGAGCTGCAATCCCTAGAGATTCCCCTGGCCATTGTGACGGGGGCCCTGCGCGAGGAGGTGGCATTGGTGCTGGAGCGGGCAGAACTGGCGCAATACTTCGAGCTAATCGTCTCCGGGGATGACATTACCACCAGCAAACCCAAACCCGATGGCTACTTGCAGGCGATCGCCCGTTTGAGGGAGCAATATCCCCAGCGACAACTCCTGCCCCAGCATTGTTTGGCGATCGAGGATTCTTTCCCTGGCATGGAAGCGGCTAAGCGAGCGGGCATTCCCGTGGTTGGCGTGGCCCATACCTATCCTTTGCATTTGTTGCAGCGCCGAGCCAATTGGGCGGTGGATTCCCTGGCCGATCTAGAGCTGGATCGCATCCAAGCCCTACTCTCAGAAATTAAATAAAGCTGTCAACAAGTTGTCAACAAGTTGGGCGATCGCCAAGAAAATAACCGCATTTATTTTCGTAAGCAGAGTCTGGCACAATTAAGCAAACGCCCCAGTCACAAGCTTAATGTCTTGGGCAACCTTACTCCCCACAGAACTTCCCCCAGCATGGATTATGATTTTGATGCCATTGTCATCGGTAGTGGTGCTGGCGGCGGAACCGTTGCCTTTGCCTTAGCGATCGCCGGAAAACGGGTGTTGCTGGTGGAACGGGGTTCGAGGTTTTCCGATACTCAGGTATACCAGGACGAACAGCGCATGGCGATCGAGAAAATCGCCTTTGACGATCGCACCTTTGACGTTAACGGCAGGGAGGCACGCTTGCATATTGCGGGCATTTTTGGGGGCGGAACGGCGCTCTACGGTGGCGTGCTGCTGCGTCCAAGCCGTTACGACTTCCATCCCGGCAAACATTACAGTCAATGGCTGCCCCGCCATCTCTGGGACTGGCCCATTACCTACGAGGAGCTGGCTCCCTACTTTGATCAAATTGAATACCTGTTGCGGGTGAGTGGCGATAATCTCGCGTCCCTTCCTGGCCTGGAACCCC
Source organism: Chloroflexaceae bacterium (assembly GCA_012031815.1). Taxonomy (GTDB): domain Bacteria; phylum Cyanobacteriota; class Cyanobacteriia; order Cyanobacteriales; family JAAUTE01; genus JAAUTE01. The sequence continues at coordinate 590 of JAAUTE010000252.1, read as the reverse complement.
AGTCAACGGCTACCCCGGCAGCGTTCCTCCCCTGGTTCCCATCAACCAACGCCTGGCCGGAGCAATGCAAGCCGCTGGGTTTACCCCGTTTCACTTGCCCTTCGGCATTGATTTCGCCCATTGTTCCCGCTGTCCCACCTGTCCGGGGTTTTACTGTCCCAATGAAGCCAGAGCTTCCACCCCGGTTCGCCTGCTAAACAACCTGGTGGACAGCCAAACTTTAACCTTGAAAACCTTGACTGAAGCCGAGCAGTTGGTCACCAATGCCCAAAAAGTTAGCGGCGTCCGGCTTTGCCATCGTCCCAGCGGTAAAATCGAACAGCTTACGGCAAAAGTTTACATTCTCTCCGCCGGGGCCGTGGGCAGTCCGGCGATTTTATTAAGATCTGGATTGACGGGCAGCAGCGATCAAGTGGGGCGCAATTATATGTTTCACTGCGGGGCGGTAGCCGCGGGTCTGTTTGTCCAGGAAACCGGGGGGGCACAGACCTTGATCAAGCAATTGGGTTTTAGCGATCTCTACTTCGGCTCCTCTGAGTTTGCCCACAAATTGGGACTGGCTCAACCATTCCCCTCCCGGCCCCTGTCGT
>JAAUTE010000251.1 GCA_012031815.1 Chloroflexaceae bacterium | reverse complement strand
CCGACCCCCCCCGACCGCCTGCCCGACGCCCTAGAGCGCCACCTGCGCCGCCGCAGCGCTGCCCCTCCCCTACGGAAACGCCGCGTGACCCTGCAAGAGCTGATCGAGCAAATTCAACAACTGGCTCTAGAACTGGAGAAAAAAACGCCCCCTGCTCCCCCCCGTCCCCGTCAATACACGCGCCAGGAAGCCGCCCAACAAATTGCCCACCTGGCCCACAACGAGAACCTGACCGAAATGGCCGGCCAGCTAGAAGCTTTTTTCCCCACCTTAAAGTTGCACTCCCCGGACTGGATTGACCTCGAACAACTCCTCGACTGGTGGGCCCGGGCCACGACCCCCGACAGCGGCCCCACTCCCCAAAAAGACCGGGTCGGCATTTTCTGGGCCTTGCTGTTGCTATCTTCCCAATCCAAGGTAGAGCTAGTCCAGGCTGAATTTTACCAGGACTTAAAAATTCGTCCCCTCCTGTGAGTGAGTAGACAGGACTCTCTGCCGTGGGTCACACTGGACGGAAGGCCCGAGGCGCTAGCTAGCGGTAAAATATTTGGCGAGGTTTTCAGGAGTCATCCGCTACAATCGGGCTGGTGCAATCAAATCTTCTCTGGCGCAACGTTGAGGAAAAACCACACATGAAAGCCATGATTCTGGCAGCGGGAAAAGGAACCCGTGTTCGACCCATCACTCACACGATTCCCAAACCCATGATTCCCATTTTGCAAAAGCCTGTTATGGAATTCTTGCTGGAGGTGCTTCGCCAGCACGGCTTTGATGAAATTGTGGTGAATGTTAGCCATTTGGCCGAGGAAATCGAGAGTTATTTCCGCGACGGCCAGCGCTTTGGCGTCCACATTGCCTACTCCTTTGAGGGCCGCATTGTGGAAGGGGAATTGGTGGGAGAAGCCCTGGGATCGGCGGGCGGACTGCGGAAAATCCAGGATTTTTATCCGTTTTTTGACGATACCTTTGTGGTTCTCTGCGGCGATGCTTTGATCGACCTGGATTTGAGTGCGGCGATTAAATGGCACCGGGAAAAAGGCGCGATCGCACGGTGGTGACCAAAGCCGTTCCCAGGGAATCGGTGTCCAGTTACGGGGTGGTCGTGACCGACGAGGAAGGGCGAATTTTGTCCTTTCAAGAGAAACCTGCCGTGGCAGAAGCCCTCAGCACCGAAATTAATACGGGGATTTATATTTTTGAGCCAGAAATTATCGACTATATTCCCCCAAACCAAAAGTACGATATCGGCGGCGAGCTATTTCCCAAACTGGTGGCTATGGGTGCGCCGTTTTATGCGGTCTCTATGGATTTTGAATGGGTGGATATTGGGCGTGTTCCCGACTATTGGCATGCCATTCGCGGGGTTTTGCTGGGTGAGATCAAAAATGTGGCGATTCCGGGCAAGCAGGTCGCTCCAGGCATTTATACTGGTCTCAATGTCGCCGTCAACTGGGACAAGGTTGACATCCAGGGCCCGGTGTACATTGGCGGCATGACCCATATCGAAGATGGCGCCAAGATTATCGGCCCGACCATGATCGGCCCTAACTGCTGGATTTGCGAAGGAGCCACGGTCAGCAATAGCGTAATCTTTGAATATTCTCGCCTGGGCCCGGGGGTGCGCTTGGTCGATAAGCTGGTTTTTGGTCGCTATTGCGTCGATAAAACCGGTGCAGCTATTGACGTCCAGGCTGCCGCCCTGGATTGGCTGATTACCGATTCCCGTCAAACCCCGCCGCCCCACTATGAAAATCTGGATCAGCGGGCGATCGCCGAATTGCTCAATAGCGAAGTGAACCGTTCCTAAACCCTCTGCTACCCCGGCTAGTAACCTATGTTAGAGTTTCTGCGCCCAGCCCTAGCCCAACTGGCAGCCTATACGCCCCATCCCAGCGGCGACCCCACCCTCAATCCCTGCGATCGCCTAGATACCAATGAAAGCCCGGTGGATTTGCCCCTAATGCTCAAAGAAAAGCTGGACTGGCTCTATCAGTATCAACTGGAAGCCAACCGCTATCCTGACGGCTCTCATGGGCAGTTAAAAGCAAAAATCGCTGAATATGTTAATGAATCAGCGGGGGTAGGTGCACAAATCCGGCCAGAGCAGATTTCCCTGGGCAATGGGTCGGATGAGTTGATTCGCTCGCTGCTGATTGCCACCTGTGTGGGGGGGGCGGGAGCAATTTTGGTGGCAGAACCAACCTTTTCCATGTACGGAGTTCTAGCGCGAACCCTGGCCATTGACGTCCGGGGGATTAGGCGAGACGAAGCAGATTTTAGCCTGGATTTAACCGCAGCCCAGGAGCAAATTGACAGTGGCGCAGTCCCAGAGATTCGCGTGGTGTTTGTGGTGCATCCCAATTCACCCACGGGCAACCTGCTGACGCCAGCGGAATTGGCCTGGTTACGCAACCTCAATCCCCGCATTTTAGTCGTCATTGATGAGGCTTATTTTGAGTTTTCCCAAACCTCTCTGGTCTCGGAGCTGTCGGTGCGCCCTAATTGGATAATTTTTGCGGACTTTCTCCAAGGCCTTTCGCCTAGCGTCCCATCGGGTCGGTTACGCGATCGCCCACCCGGAGGTCTGTGTGGCCCTGGAGAAAATACGCTTGCCCTACAACTTGCCGGGACTGTCCCAGGGGGCGGCCCTGCTGGCGTTGGAGCATCGTTCCCTACTGCTGGAAAATCTAGGGTTGTTGCGCTCAGAACGGGAGCGCTTATTTGCCTCCCTCCGTCAGCTATCCGGGCTGCGAGTCTGGCCCGGTGCAGCTAATTTTCTCTATCTGCGGCGAGAGTCGGGGGACGCAGGAGAATTGGTAGCGGCCCTGAAAGCCCAGGGAACGTTGGTTCGCCATACAGGCGGCGGGATTCGCATTACCATTGGAACGCCCCCGGAAAATAACCGCACCTTAGAACGGTTACAGGGATTACTCCTGCCGGGCGTTACTGGCTAGAGAGCCGCCAATCTTAAAATTTCTCTTTGCTGCTTGTGTTAACAACCTACCTTAAAAAGGTTCTGTCGAATTCTCGTGCGAAAAAGATGGCGTCCCCTCGAACGGGATGGTTAGCCCTTACCTTCGTGTTTACGGGAATTTACGGCTTTATCGGCGTTCGCGAGGCCTTTGTCAGCGAGTATTTTATCCATGACGATGTGCGATCGCATGTGTTTTGGATGCGGCGCTTTCTCGATCCGGAGCTGTTTCCAGGGGATATCATCGCCGACTATTTGCAATCGGTGGCTCCCTACGGCTACAGCGCTCTTTATCGAGGAATGGCTAGTCTGGGAATTGATCCCGTCGGATTTAATAAAATTCTGCCGATATTCCTAGCATTCATGACAACCTGGTTTTGTTTTCGGCTGTGCCTGCGGCTGTTTCCGGTACCGGCGGCGGCCTTTGTCGCAACGGTCTTTCTCAATCAAACCCTGTGGGTAACGCACGATCTCTCCTCAGGAACGCCCCGCGCCTTTATCTATCCCCCTATTTCTGGGATTCTTGGACTTTTTACTGGCGCGATCGCTCTTACCTTGCTTGGTTGTCATTGTACTTCAAGGCTTGTTTTATCCCCAATGCTTGTTTTTGTCGGCGGGAATCTTAAGTTTGCGGCTGTGGCGGTGCAAAGAAGGGCGATTTCATCTGTCTCGCGACCCCCAGGACTACTGGTTCTGGGGAGTCGGGTTGGGGTTGGTGGCGCTGATGCTGCTGCCCTACGCCCTGAAAACCTCGGAGTTTGGGCCGGTAACCACAGCGGCGATCGCCAGGCAAATGCCAATTTTTTCAGAGATTGGGCGAAAAGAGTTTTTCTATGAGAGGTTGTGGGAGTCCTGGGTCTGCGGCGAGCGTTGCGGCCTGGCTCCCTACGATTGGTGCAAGCACATTCCCCCCTTTCAGGCGTTTTTGATGCTGTCCCTGCCCTGGTTGGGACGCTGGCCCCATCGCTTTCCCCTGGTTCGCAAGGTGAGTCGCGATTCCTTAATCCTGCTGAACATTTTGCTGGTATCGTTGGGAATGTTTTCCCTTGCCCACATTTTCCTCTTCAAGCTTCATTTACCCAGCCGTTACACCAAACACAGCATTCGCATTCTCGTGGCCATTGGCGGGGCGATCGCCGGCGTCATTCTCTTCCAGGCGTTGTGGCGGGCCTGTCGTCGTCGGCAAAATCGGGCTTTAACGGCGGCGACCCTTGGTTTAAGCCTATTTTTACTATTTGGCTATCCATTGGCAATTAATAGCTACCCCAACCCCGATTACGTGCAGGCCAGGAGTCCAGCGCTGTACCAGTTTTTTGCAGAACAGCCCAAAACATTGTTATCGGCTCTTTATCGGAAGAAGCCAACCATATTCCCACCCTATCGCGGCGATCGGTGTTGGTGAATTCGGAAACGGCCCTGCCCTACCACCTAGGTTTTTTCGCGAAATTGAAAAACGGACTTTAGCCTTAATGCTGGCCCAATACAGCCAAGATTTAGCTCCGGCCCAGCAAATGCTCGAAACTTACAAAATTGACTATTGGTTGGTGGATCGCAGCGCCTTTATCCCGAAATACATCGAAAAAATAGCTGGTTGCGAACCATTCAACCCATCGCCTCCGAAGCCGTGGCCAACATTCGGGAGGGACGACTGCCCGCGATCGCCGATTTGTTAGAAACCTGTCAAGTGTTTGCCACCGATGCCCAGGTGGTGTTAGATCCGCAATGCGTCCTCAAAGCAGCGCAATAAAGCGTCCGAACCTGTGGGCTGTGTTTCTCGTGGCGGTGGTGGCGATCGGGGTGGGATTTCGCTTCTATCATCTGGAAAATAAGGTTTATTGGATTGATGAAGTCCATGCGTCACTGCGGGCCTCCGGCTATCGCAAGCGAGAATTTGCCGACCTTGTCCCCAGGGATAAAATTATTTCTTTAGCTCAGTTACAGGAATTTCAGCGAATTTCTCCCCAAAAAGGCTGGGATGACACGGTGGCTGCCCTCGCGGAAAATGCCGAACATGCGCCGGGATTTTACCTGTTGTTGCGGGGCTGGATGGCAGCCTTTGGCAGCTCGGTGATGACAACCCGTGCTTTAGCGGCAACGCTGAGTTTGTTAGCATTTCCTGCCCTGTATTGGCTGGCTTGGGAGTTATTTCAATGCTCACAGGTGGCCCAATTGGCGATCGCGCTCCTGGCCGTCTCACCCCTACAGGTGCTGTATGCCCAGGAAGCTAGACAGTACAGTTTGTGGGTAGTAACAGTTTTGGTGTCTAGTGCGGCTCTACTAAAGGCTGTGCGGCGGCAAACCTGGCAAGGCTGGGTTTTATACAGTATTACCATTGTTTTCGGGTTTTATACCCATTTGATTTCCGGTTTGGTGTTTTTTGGTCATGGTTTGTACCTGGGAGTGCTGGAAAAATGGCGCTGGACACAACGAATGCGCGGCTATGTTTTTGCTAGCTTAGGCGGGCTTGGTAGCCTAATTCCCTGGCTTTGGGTTTATTTTCGCTATCAAAATACCATTGGCGAATGGCAGGCTCAGGCGATTCCCCTGGATGCCCTGGTTAAACGCTGGCTTCTCAATTTAAATGCCGTTTTTTTTTGACTTACACAGTCTGTTTCCCCGACGGTTTTTCGATGTGGAAGCGGGTCAGGATTTTACCGAACCG
>JAAUTE010000250.1 GCA_012031815.1 Chloroflexaceae bacterium | reverse complement strand
GGTCTTCCGGCAACTCACCAAGCCAGAAGTGACGCAAATCGCCGATCTGCTGCTCAAGGAAGTCCAAAACCGCCTGTGGGAACAGCGCCAGATGTCTTTGGAAGTGACGGCAGCCTTCAAAGAGCGTGTAGTGAGCGAGGGGTACGATCCTAGCTACGGTGCCAGGCCCCTGCGTCGCGCCATCATGTCATTGTTGGAAGATAGCTTGGCTGAAGCGATTCTCTCCGCTCGAATTCAAGACGGCGATGCGATCGTGGCTGACATTGACGAGGACAATCAGGTAGCGGTACGCGCTACTCAACCCGCCTACCAACTGCAACCGGCTACTCGTTAACCGCGATGTGGTTCAGGAATAAAATTTGACCCGCCTCTACATAGAGGCGGTTTTTTTATGATGAATAAACAAATCCAACCTATTTGTCGATCTAGATTTAGCTCGCGACGTTTACCTTGACGACTTTCTTTTTGTCTTCTTCGGCTTTCGGCATCGTCAACAGGAGAATGCCATCTTTGTATTCTGCTTGAACGTTACTGTTGTCAACCTGCGAAGGCAGAGAAATGGTGCGACTAAATTGCCCATAGCGGAATTCGCTACGCTTCATGCCTTTTTCTTCAGATTGCATTTCTTCTTTACGCTCGCCCCGAATAATTACGGCTTCTCTGGCAACTTGAATGTCAAGGTTTTCAGGTTTCATTCCGGGAATTTCCACCTTCAAATGGACAGCTTCTTCGGTTTCGCTCATTTCAGCAGGCGGCATAAATCCCGTGCCCATCATGCCATCTCCCCGTCGAGGGGCTAAGGTTTCAAACAGGCGGTTCATTTCCTGTTGCAAAGACTCAATTTCGCGAAAAGGCTCCCAACGAACGACTGCCATGTCCGTTTCCTCCACAAGTATATTTGCTGACGCAATAGAGCGTGTTGGCTCTTCTGCTAGTATTTTCTCTAGGCAAATCGGCTGACTCTTCTACTGCTAGGAGGATAAGACTTTTGGTAAAAATCTATAGTTGTTTGCGCTGTTATGCTTGCGCTGCTATGATTACTTCTGGCTCAGTGTTTATCGATTTGTCATGAATTTCAGGCGGATTTTTCTGCTCTATTGGCGATCGCAGCCAACGCTATCAGCGGCTTGTTGAAGAATGAGCTTTTGGACGCGCAGAACAGCGAGATTAAGTTCATAATTTGATTGGTGAGGATTATTTTCGTAAGCCTGCTGCTCCTGTTCCATCATGAGAACATCTTGCTGAACTAAGCCATTTAAAAGCCGTTGAGCTGAACCATACAGGCGATTTTTGAGCCAGCGACGGAACGGAACGGGGAGTTTGTGCAAGCGCCAGAAGGCATTTAGGGAAGTAAAGTGAATTAAATAGGCTCGCGTTTGGGTAATACTAACTGGACAAAAAAGACAGTAAATTTTAAAGTCCTCTCCCAGGGTTGAAACCCAATGGGGATAAACATAGCTGACATTTAACGGTTCTGGGTGAAGGCGGCGCAAACCTGGCAAAAAAAGCTGAGAAATTGACCAGATTTTATCAATACGGTAGTAACTTTGCGCTTCGTAATAGGCATCAACTCGCCCCTCGTCTACCTGTAACTGTTGCAAGGAAGCAGAAGCCCAAGCCTGATAATTTTCATGGAGATGTCCGTGATACATATCCATTAAATTTTCCGCCAGATAGGAAAAATGTCCCTGATATTCAATCACGGCAACGGTGGCAATATAGTTGAGATGTTCCCATTCAGGAATGGATAAAGGAGGCAAAGCCTGCTCCTTTAATTGCTTAATTTCTCCTGGAAAGAGCCAAATCAATCCATCTTGTTCGCGAACGGGATAACGCTGAATTCGACAACTGGGCAGTTTTTGGGTGGTTTGCAGGTAGGGAACCGCCGTGCAGATCCCTTCGCCATTAAATCGCCAGCCGTGATAGGCGCACTCCAATTCTCCATCAATTTGTTTGCCACTACTGAGTTTGACTTGGCGGTGGGGACAGCGATCTTCTAAGGCTTGGATTTGAGAAGTGCGATCGCGAAACAAAACAATATTGTCTCCCCAAAGGACGACGCTAAGAGGACGCTCGGTGACTTCCTGGGTGCGAGCAACGGCATACCAATGATTAGGATTAATGCCACAGTGACGCAGATTATTAGTTGGAATTGTGCCGAGGAGTTGCTCCATTGCTGTCTAAATTGTCAATTTACCTACTAATTCAACAAATTAGCATCTTTTGGATAGAGACAACCCTAAAAAGTTATCTGTAAGCTTCTAGGCAGTAAAAATATCGTCTCTATTGGTAGTTGCTGTGACTACTACGGTTTTGTTGGCAGCTTGGGGAGTTTCCAGCGCTTGCAGGCAGAGTTTACCGATTTTCTCGTCAAGGGGTTGGCCGCCTTCCACGGATTCCGCTACGTTGAAGATAGTGTAAACTAAGCCGCTGGTTTTGACGATTTCTTCGGCGGTAGCCGCCTCGGCAGCGACTAGAATTAACTGGGGTTTTCCGTGGCTATTATAAGCCGAAATCGAGCCAATTTCCAGGCTAAATGCCCCCGGTTCAAAGGTAGGATTCAATTGGCGATCGTACTCAAATTTGCTGTGCATGAGCTGCATCGCCTGAATTTGACGAGTATTTAAGGGATTGGCGTCAGATAGGGACTTAGCTCGGAAAACAGGGATAAATTCGCCAAAGGGAATCTGCACCGTTAACCACTCATTGGCGATCGCATCGAAAGAGTAACTGTAAGCAATGCCATCCCAGCGACTTTCATCGCGCAAAATAAATTTGTATCGCTTGCCATCGCCTTTAATCCGCAATTGAATGCCTGGGTAGTCCGAAAGATCCAGCGGTGGCTCAAAATTGCGCGTGCGAACGGAGGCAAAGCCGCCATTATTTTCGGTAGAAACCACACCAGAAAAAATCGCCTTATTTTCAACTAGACGGAGACTACTTGCACTAACTCCACCCATTACCACATCGTCTACTGCCCCCCAAATTTCCTCAATTTCCAGAGCCGGTTGTGAAAAGTCAAAAAGAACTTTTTCTTGCAGAGGAGACAATTCTAAGTTAAAAGCGTTGATTACGGCTGTCAAATCGACTGAACCACAGAAATCAGCATTATCTTCAGCAATACCTGGCAATTCCCCGCAAAAAACGACTGCTGTCACTCCCTGCATTAACTCGGTTCTTAAATCTTCACCTTGATCTCCATAAATCTCCCGCACGTCAACATCATTTCCAAGAGCCATTCGTGCTTTTCTCGCATCGGTTACCGGAACTCGAACTTGATATCCTTGCTCGCTAAAATAGCGAATAATTTGCTGTCCAAAGTTGTGACTAATAGCTAAAAATACAGTTTTCATTGGAGGATTTTTAAGGTTGGGGTTCTGAATCGGTTCCGCAAACAACTGCCTCAAATTCCGCCAGAAGGGAATCACATCAAAATAGGTTAAGGTCTGAAAAAATCGGCTAGCATCCCAGCGAAGGCGATCGCGAAAAGTCATAACTACCTCCAAGCCATTTCTTTTAGTCTAGCGAAATTGAATCAATTGAATCTGCAAAAATGACAGGGAGACTTTCTTTTTTGAATATTTTCTGATAATCAATCTTGAATTGCCTCAAGTACGATTGATTTAACCCGAACGGAGCCTAAAATCCAGCAGCCGTTAGTCAAGCCTGGGACAAAAGCGGTAAACTGTTGAAACTGAAACCCCTTGCCCCTGGGAAAACTGAGTCATGCCTACCTTTCTCCTGGAAATTGGTACTGAAGAACTGCCTGCGGATTTTGTGGATAGCGCCATTGAGCAGTGGCGAGCCAAGATTCCCCGCAGCTTGGAGGAGCAGTTTTTGACCCCAGAGGCGGTGAAAATTTACGGAACGCCCCGCCGTCTGGCGATTTTGCTGGAAGGACTGCCCGCCCAGCAGCGCGATCGCGAAGAAGAAATTAAGGGGCCGCCCTCTCAGGCAGCGTTTAAGGACGGCAAACCGACGAAGGCGGCAGAAGGATTTGCTCGCAAGCAGAATATTCCTCTAGAAGCCCTAGAAATTCGCGAAACTGACAAAGGCCCGTTTGTTTTTGTGCAGAAGCAGATTCCAGGGCGTCCGACAACAGAAATCTTACAAGCGCTCTGTCCGAGCTGGATTACCGGATTGGAAGGGCGGCGGTTTATGCGCTGGGGCGATGGCGATTTACGCTTTCCAAGGCCGATTCGCTGGCTGGTTGCGCTGCTAGACGCGGAAATTCTGCCGCTGTCCCTGGCTAACACCTCTGAGATAATTAACAGCGATCGCCGCTCCCAGGGTCATCGTGTCTTGCATCCCGAAGTTGTGAGTATTTCCACCGCATCGGATTACGTTAAGGTTCTCCGTAATGCCTTTGTTGCAGTGGAGCCAGACCAACGGCGCCAATTAATCGAACAGCAAGTCCAAGAAGCAGCAAAGAAATTGCAAGGCTTTGCGGAAATTCCTGGGGATTTGCTAACGGAGGTAGTTAATCTCGTAGAATGGCCGTCGGCAGTCATTGGCTCCTTTGACGCCAGTTACCTGGAGTTACCGACGGAAGTGATTGTAACAGTAATGGTAACTCACCAGCGCTACTTTGCCATTAAGGAAACCAGCGATCGCCACAGTCGATTATTGCCGAATTTCATTACGATTAGCAACGGCGATCCCAGCAAAGCCAAAATTATTGGGGCTGGCAACCAACGGGTGATTCAAGCCAGATTGGCCGACGCCCAATTTTTCTATAAAACCGATTGTTCTAGACCCTTGGAAAGCTACTTGCCTCAGTTAGAAACGGTGACGTTTCAGGAAGATTTAGGCACGATGCGCGATAAGGTAGACCGCATCATTAAACTTACCGGACAATTAGCCCAACAGTTGCAGATTACGGGTCAAGATCGCAGCCAAATCGAGCAATGTGCGCTCCTATGCAAAGCGGATTTGGTGACGCAGATGGTCTACGAATTCCCGGAATTACAAGGCATTATGGGAGAAAAATATGCCCTGGTCGGCGGTCAACCGGAAGCGGTGGCAAGGGGAATTTTTGAGCATTATCTGCCCAGAGGAGCGGAGGATATTTTGCCTCAATCTTTAACGGGTCAAATTGTCGGGATTGCCGAGCGTTTAGATACCTTAGTCAGCATTTTCGGGTTGGGCATGATTCCGAGCGGTTCCTCCGATCCCTTTGCCCTGCGGCGGGCAGCCAATGCGATCATTGCGATCGCCTGGGAAGCACCGCTTAAGATCAATCTCGTTCAACTTATCGAACAAAACAGCGCTGATTTTGTTGCAGCCCATTGCGATCGCCAATCGCCAAACATAGCCTTACAGGAATTTTTCTTGGCACGCATTCGCACGCTCTTGCAAGACGAACGGGGCATTGATTACGATTTGGTCAATGGGGTGCTGGGCGAAAACGATCCTGAATACGCCCAACGCGCCCTGGAAGACCTCCTTGACGTTCGCGATCGCGCCCAATTTCTGCAAGGGATTCGTCAAAACGGGAAATTGGATAACATCTATGAGACAGTGAACCGCTCGACGCGCCTAGCCGCCAAGGGAGCGTTGGATACGGAGCAACTCAACCCAGAAGCGGCAGTCAACCCCGAATTGTTTGAAAAATCTTCGGAGCAGGCATTTTCGCAGCGTTAGTGCAGCTTGTCCCCAA
>JAAUTE010000249.1 GCA_012031815.1 Chloroflexaceae bacterium | reverse complement strand
GCTCATGGTTGCTAATCCTGCCCCGGTCCATTATCTTCCTGCACATTCCCAAGGCGGCTGGAACCACGCTGCGTTACATCATCCAGTACCAGGCTCCGCCCCAAGGCATCTACGAACTCTACGGGCCTGCCAGCGGCCACCGCGATCGCCTCCGCAAACTTCAGCAGCTATCGCCCCGACGCCTGGCGCAACTGCAAGTCGTCAACGCTCACCTGGGGTTTGGGCTGCATGAATATATCAACCGGCCCTGCACCTACTTCACCATCCTGCGCCATCCCGTCTCCCGCGTCCTCTCCATGTACTCCTACCTGGGCAAGACCCGCCCCGGCTTTCAAGAGCGCCTTTCTCTTGAGGAATTTGTGGGAACCTGCCCCCACTTCGCCCACAACAACATGACCAAATACCTCTCCGGGGTCAAACTGGCCATCCAACTGCGCGAACCCGGCCTCGGCGAAGCCGATTGCGATCGCCGCCACCCCATCACCGAAGACACCCTGGCGATCGCCAAACGCAATTTAGTCGAACACTTTACCGTTGCCGGACTGGTGGAGAACTTGCCCGCCAGCCTGCTGTTATTGCAGCGCCTCCTGGGCTGGGAGTTGCCCTGTTTGCAAAGCAACGTCTCCCACTCCCAAAGCAAACTGGCCACCCTGCCCCCCAGCACCCTGGCGCTCATCGAACACCACAACCAATTCGACCTCCAGCTCTACGACTTCGCCCAACAGCGCTTCCAGCAACAGCTTGCTGACCTTGGCCCCGACTTCGCCCGCGAGGTAGACCAATTCCACCAGGCCAACCAGCGCGATCGCCGCCAAAAACTGCTCTACCAACTGCGCTCCTACTATAACCGCGCCACCCATCGGCTCTACAAACACCTGGTTCGTCACTATGCCTAACCTGAAATGGCCCCTGGGTCTGGTGGGGGCCCTGGTGATTATTAGTTGTCCCCAAACCCTGGCCCAACTGGAAACCGCCTTTGTCAGCAGCTTTGAGACCGGGCTATCCCAATGGCGACGGGAACTGTGCTGCCCCCACTCCGCCGCAACCGTCACCTCCCCCACCCGCGACGGCAGCTATGCCCTCAAGCTCACCTTAAACCGCACCGACCCCGACGTGCAGCGCAGCAAGCGGGCCGAGATCAAGCTCGATCCCGTGGCCGCCAACTCCGAATACACCTATCACTTCAGCCTCTACCTCCCCGACGACTACCACCCCGACCCGGAATCGGAAATTGTCGCCCAATGGCATTCGCGCCCCGACTTCGACCAAGGGGAAAGCTGGCCCGGCGGCCCGCCTTTGGCCCTGCACACCATCCGGGGCCGCTGGCTGCTCTATCGCCTTTGGGATTCCCAACCCGTCACCCAACACCGCCAGCCCGAAGGCCGACAAAAAATCGACCTGGGCCCCTACCAAACCGGGGCCTGGACAGATTGGACATTCCGCATCCGCTGGGCCTGGGACGGCCAGGGTCAAATTAGCGTTTGGCAAGGTGATAGCCTCCTCTGGCAAACCCAGGGCCCCAACACCTACAACGATCGCCTCGGCCCCTACTTCAAACTGGGCCTCTACAAACCGGCCTGGCGCTGGCGGCCTGAGCGATCGCAACTCGACCAGCGCACCCTCTACGTCGATCGGGTCATCGTCCAACGCCACCAGCCATTCTCCCCCACCGGAGCCGCGAGTACCCCAAAAAATCTCTAGCAAGCATGGTTAATTCACAATGGCGCGATCGCGTGCAGCGGGCGCTGATGCGGGCTACCCTTTCCCCTGTCTTGAAAGCTTGGGGCCGCCTTCAGAGCCGCACCTACGACATCAACAACACCCTCTTGGTGGCCAGTTCTCCCAGGGGCGGTTCCACCTGGCTGGCCGAGATCCTCGGCTCCCTCCCCGGCTATCCCATCCTCTTTGAACCCCTCAATCGCTCCCGCAACCCCAACTGCCAGCGCTACGGCCTCCCCAACTTCTACATCGACGAAACCCAGGACTGCCAACCCTACCAAACCTACTTCCGCCAAGTCTTCCGGGGCGAGAACCTCTCCGCGCGGCTGGTGTTGCTGGAGGAATTTCGCCTCTCCCAATACCGGCACTTCCGGGGCTACATCGTCAAATTCATCCGGCTCAACCCGATCCTGCCCTGGGTCTTGGGGCAATTCCCGTTGCGAGCTGTGCTGCTGCTCCGCCATCCCTGTGCCACCGTCGCCTCCCAACTGCACCATCCCTACTGGTCATTCATCCACGAGCGGGGAGATTTTGCCGCCTGGCTGGAAACGCCCCTAGCATTTCAGCGCGCCGAACCCCTCTTGCAGCGCCATCCCCACCTGCGCCGGGTGAGCCAGCAAATCCGCACCCCCGAAGCCTGGCTAGCCTTTCACTGGGCCATCGAAAATTATTTCCCCCTCAGCCAACCCCAGCCCCATCCCTGGCAGTTGGTCATCTACGAACGGCTGGTTAGGGATGGCCCCGCTGAAATCCGGCGTTTGTTTGGGGCCTTGGGGGAACCCGTCCCCCCCGGCGGCCTACCAGCGCTTGCGGACTCCCAGCACCACCGCCCTGGCCAGCTCTGGCATTAACCAGGGCCAAGACCCCCTGGCCACCTGGCGCCAAAAACTCAGCGCCGCTCAGTGCGATCGCATTCTCGCCATCGTGCATCAGGTGGGGATTACCGCTTACAGCGACGCCCTGGAACCCGATGAGCTAGCCCTGACCAAGCTGACCCCCTTCCCCGATTCCCGGCAAGTCCTCGTTAGCGGAGGTTGTAATGACCAAATCTCTTAGCACCGCAGCTTCAAAACGCCGCCGGACATCCCGGTTTCCCACCAAAACGGTTCTCGGTGGGCTAGGAATTTTGGCGCTGTTGTTTCTCGGTGCTAAAACGATTCGCCACGGCGATAAGCTCGGCCACCAGATCGATACCCTTAAACCTGGCCCCGTTATCCTGTCGGAAAGTTTTGAGCAGGATGATAATCTTTCCCAATGGATTCGAGACCTCTGCTGCGATCGCTCTCTGAAACGGGTGACCAGTCCAGTCCGCAGCGGCGAGTATGCGGCCCGATTCAACCTGGCTCGCCAAGACCCCATCGTCGAGAACAGCAAGCGGGTGGAGATTAAACGCTACGGCTTATTTGGGGCGGGAACGGAGCGCTGGTATGGGTTCAGCATTTACCTGCCAGACAACTACGAAAGCGATCGCTCCTTTGAGATTGTGGCCCAGTGGTATTCGGTGCCGGACTTTGCCTGGGAGAAACCTGGCGGACGCCGCCCTTGATCCTGACCACGGTGGATGGCAACTGGAGCATTCATCGGCGCTGGGATGGGGACAAGATTACCCGCTCTACCCGCCATCAAGAGGGGGTCACCGGGGGGGGTACGGAAACCGTTGAGGTGGGGCCCTACGAACGGGGCGTCTGGACGGACTGGGTCTTTCAAGTCAAGTGGGCCTACGACGACCAGGGCCAGCTCAAGGTCTGGCAAAACGGACAGCTCGTAGCCGATCGCCAAGGGCCCAATACCTTCCGGGATTTCATCATGCCCTACTTCAAAATTGGCATCTACAAGCCTCAGTGGACGAGCAACCCAGCGCGATCGCACTTGGACGAACGCACCCTCTACATTGACGCCATCCGCATCGGCAATGGTCAAGCCACCTACGAAGATGTCGCCCCCTAAAACTGAAGCGTCCCCAATTTCCCATTTCCCTCACCCCTGTGACCATGATTGTCGTTACCTTTGGCACCAGTCCCTTTCCCTTTCATCGCGCGGTGACTTGGCTGGATCGACTCCTCTCTAGTGGGATTATCGCGGAACCGGTGATCTTGCAGCATGGTTCGACGCCGGTTTCTGGGCTGCGCCATCCCCTGGTGAGCAGCTACCTGTCCATTCCCCTAGGGGAAATGGGCGATCGCCTACGTCGGGCTTCCCTGGTAATTTCCCATGCCGGCCAGGGTTCGACGCGGCTGCTGGCCAGTTTGGGCGTTCCTTTCGTGTTGCTGCCCCGCCTCAAGCGCTATCGGGAACACATTGACGACCACCAATTGCTGTTTGCCCAAGCGGTGTCTCGCCTAGGCGTGCTGTACTGCACGGAGTACGACGAGCTGGCTCGCTATCTCTGCGATCGCCCTGCGCCCATGACGAAACAGCTATTTGAGGCCCCGTTGTTGGCCGATCACCTCTTGGCTTGCTATCCCCGCTAGAGGGCGATCGCAGTTAGTAATCACTGGATTATTAAGGTAGAAAGCAATGCGTTTACTGTTGGTATGCAATCCGGGCGGCCACTTTGCAACCATGATGGGACTCAAGCGGTTCTGGCAGAGTCACCATCGCCAATGGGTCACCTACCGCAAATACGATACAGAACAGTTGCCAGGCACGGAAACGGTGCATTGGGTGATGATGCAGGAGGCTCGGATGGTGCTGCGGGCGTTTCTGAATTTCTGGCGGGCGCTGTGGATTTTGCTGCAAGTCCGTCCCGATGCGGTGATTTCCACGGGAGCTAGTCTGGCTGTGCCTTTTATTGTGGCGGCTAAGTTGTTTGGCATTCACACCGTGTTTATCGAAAGCATCTCGCGATCGCAGCAATTGAGTTTGAGCGGTCGGATGGTTTATAACCTGGCGGATGAATTTTATGTGCAGTGGCCCGATTGCCTGGAGCGCTATCCCAAGGCTCAGTACCGGGGCATTGTGGCCTAGCGCCGCGATTTAACAGGCAATTAAAACAAGCTTGTCATTAAATCCCATGATTGCAGCAAGACTGAACGGAACCTGGGAGCGGGTCTACCAACGCTGGCAAGGGAGCGGCCCTTGGGAAACCTTGGGTCTAGTCTGGGCGGCTGTTTGGATGCGCTGGGCCGGCAGGGGAGCCTTGGGGCGGCTGGCCATGAACCTGGCTTCCTGGTTTGCCCCGCCTTACTTTGCCCGTCGCGCCCTGGCCCGCTTTCACCCACGGGGCTACATCGCTCCCACCGCTACCCTCTACCACCGTCACTTCACCAGCGGCGCTCATGTTTTCCTCGGCGATCGCACGCTCCTCTACCAGGATCACCAAGGCGGCCCGATTCGGCTCGGCGATCGCGTTCATCTCTACGGGGAGGACTGCCTGCAAACCGGGGCGGGGGGGTCGATTGACATTGCCTCGGACACCCACATCCAACCCCGCTGTCAATTTTCCGCCTACCGGGGTTCCATCCACATCGGCAGCAACGTGCAAATCGCCCCCAACTGCGCCTTTTACGCCTACGCCCACGAAGTGAAAGCCGGCCAGATCATCCGGGAGCAACCCCTGGTTAGTAAAGGCGGCATCACCATCGGCGACGATGTTTGGCTGGGCTGTAATGTGATCGTCCTGGACGGGGCTGTCATTGGTAGTGGCGCTGTGATTGGAGCCGGGGCTGTAGTCAGCGGCAACATTCCCCCAGGGGCGATCGCCGTCGGGGTTCCGGCCCGCGTGGTCAAATATCGGACTTAATCTGCCCATCCTTATCTGTCCATCCCCAAAATTTTCAGAAAACCTAGCACCATGACCCACACCGCTCCTGTGCCCTTGAGCGTCGGCTTGCCTGTCTATAACGGCGAAGCTTACCTCGAAGCGGCGATCGCCTCCCTGTTGGGGCAGACCTATGGTGACTTTGAGCTAATTATTTCCGACAATGCCTCTGGCGATCGCACGGAAGCCATTTGTCGGGACTAT
>JAAUTE010000248.1 GCA_012031815.1 Chloroflexaceae bacterium | reverse complement strand
AAGAATCTTGAGCTGGCTGTCTGGTTGCAGCGTGGCTGCTTCAATGGCAATGCGGGCCAGGCGCGCTTGAGGGATGAACTTGGCGATCGCGAAAAAATATTGCCCTCTGGAAAAATGACGACCATACGGTTTTGAGAAGTAATTCAACGCTATGGCGGAAACTTCCCGGGCGAGGCCGTTCCGTATCCACGGGGAAACCCACCCATACGGCGGATAATCCAGCCTTGTAGTCCTTTTTGCACCTCATTGACAGAAACCATGAAATGGAGATCGCGTCCGCTAACCCAGCGGCCCACAGCGTAGGGAACAATGAGGGCGTCCCAGCGAGAACGATGAGTGGGAGCAACGATGGTTGGTTCTGTCTTCGGAATATTTTCCTGTCCGACGACTTGAATTCGCCCAAAATACAGCGGCAATAAGACGTAACAGCCAAGCGGATAAACCAGGCGAGCAATCCAGGGAGAAACTTGAGACTTCACCCGCTCAGATCTGTTCCTATCTAAGTTCCCGTCGGTGGAATTAGATGTAGTCATCAAATATTGTTTTAACCTTGCATCTTCACGACCAAGTTAACTTGGCAGACAACGGTTGTCGTCGCTCGTCGGGACACTTCCATAAATGTCAGTCCGATTTGCAACCAGTTTCAGTGCAATCGCTAATTGTTATCTTCCTGAAACGCACTAGTAATAAAAGATGATTTTAGAGATGTGATCGCCACTCTTTGACGTTTGAATCTTAGGGTCTTCCTATGAATGACAAAACCATCGCTTTGTAGTAGGCTCGGAGCAGTTTGAGTACGATCTAGCAGGCAATCCAGTCTCTACAAAAAGCAATGCTCACCATAATCATACCCCGATTGAGTGGGACATTTAAACTATGAATCACCTTAATTATTGGAAACTGCCAGGGTTCGAAAATATCTTTTTAGAAGATAGCTATGTTTTTAAGATAGGAAGTACCTCTAATTTGATGGACTTGATTGTTGAAGCCGTTTTAACTGAAGCTCATCCCCAATATCACCCTCCCTTACCCAAGGAACAATATTGCTATCGGGAAATGATACTTTCTTTTCCTTTTCCTCAAAAATATCTTTTGATTTTGTCAAACATTAAAGCAGCTAAAAGCGCAGACAATAGTCTAGATTACGGTGGCATTGATAAGTTTTACCGCAATGGCGATGTTTATTGTCTTAACGGGGATTGGGAAGAACTTATAATCGTCTGCGATCGCCCAACTTTAACCCCAGGTACAATGGCTATGCCAGGAGGTCAGCGACGGGTTCTTAGCTATGAACACCTCAAAAAATCTTACTTTTCTGAAATTAACTCCCCAGCAATTATTTTGGGCATCGATTATTCTAATTTATTCCCTTACTCGACATATGCCACCCTAGCCGCTCAGAAACACAACATGGGATCAATACAGGCTTTCTCGATGGGTTAATTATCGGCTTCTAACGGCTTGGTAGCGTTCCTTAAAAACTTTTTTGTTGAATTTTGTGATCGACAATGGGTTGGGGATAGTGACAGCGTTCTCCCTCCAAGGGCGGGATTTTTCCGGTAACTAGATACTCCGTATCGACCGATCGCAACTCAGGCAGCCACTCGCGAATATAATCGGCTTCTGGGTCAAATTTTTGGGTTTGGGCAGCGGGATTAAAGATGCGGAGGGGCTTCGGGTCTAGGCCACAGGAAGCGCTCCACTGCCAGCCGCCATTGTTAGCCGACAAGTCCCCATCGCACAACTTCTGCATAAAATATTTCTCGCCCCACTGCCAATTAATCAGTAAATCTTTGGTTAAGAAACTGGCAACAATCATGCGGCAACGGTTGTGCATCCAGCCGATTTCATTGAGTTGACGCATAGCAGCATCCACAATGGGATAGCCCGTTTTTCCTGCGCACCAGGCTTGAAAATATTCCTCACTATCATCCCAAGGAAAGTTTTTAAATTCTTCTCGGTAGGGATTTTCGGCCAGCCAGGGGAAGAAATATAGGGCATGTTGATAAAATTCCCGCCAGCATAATTCCTGTTGCCAGGTTTGAACGTTTTTACGTTCCTCATCGCTGCGACAGCGCTCGTAGGCTTCTTGGGATACCTGCCACACTGTCCGAATCCCGATCGCGCCGAATTTGTGGGCCGCACTTAAGCCCGACGTTCCCGCGATCGCAGGCAGGTCTCGCTGTTCGCCGTAGGTAGAAATTTTGGCATCGCTGAACTGAATTAATCGTTCTTGGGCAGCGGTTTCGCCGGGGGTTAAAGGTAACTTGTTCTCCCAGAAATAGCCCAAATTCTTAGGGGCCGGCAGGACAATTTCTCCCGCCTGGCTAGCGGCAAGTTTTTCTTCGTCGGAGAGGTTTTGAAGGCCCACTAAAGTCGGCAGAGGTTGGGCTTTCTTTTGGCTAATCCAGTTTTTCCAAAAGGGGGTAAAAACGGTATAGGGTTCGTTATTAGATTTGGTTAAAATTTTTCCGGGGCCGTGTAAGAGCTGATCCCAATGGGTCACAACGGCAATTCCCTGGGTTTTGAGGGCTTGCTCTACGGCTTGGTCGCGGGCTTTGGCGTAGGGTTCGACATCGCTGTTCCAATATACTGCTTGGGCATTGAGGTCCGTTGCTAACCGGGGGATGGCGCGATGGGGTTCGTCACGAAGAATCAGTAAATTACCGCCAGCTTCGAGATAACGCCGCTGCAATTCCTCTAAGCAACCAATTAAGTAAGTTACCCTAGCCGGAGCCACATCGTCTTTCTCCAAAATCTGAGGATCGAGACAAAAAACGCCAACAACTTTAGGGGTTTGACGGCGTGCCGCTGCCAGCCCCACATTATCTGATACGCGCAGATCCCGACGATGCCAAAACAAAATTAAATCCGACATGCCCTAAGCGAGTTAATCCGGTGCTACCTTCCTACCTTAACATTCCTCAATGAACCTTAAATCGGCAGATAAGTCGAGGCAAATTGCTGATACTTGCTCTAATTTAGGTAGGGACGAGCCAAGAAAAAGCTACAAATCGATTTGGCATCCACCACTTCCCCTGCCATAATTGCCGCTGTCAATTCCTGGGGCGACATCACCACCAATTCAATATCTTCATCGGCGTCTTGCTGGGGCGGTGAGGCGAGTTTTCCAAATCCTGAGCCAGAAACGCATAGATGTATTCATCGGAATAACCGGGAGCCAGGGCAAATTTACCTAAATTTTGCCAACAATGGGCGCGGTAACCCGTTTCTTCTTCGATTTCTCTGGCGATGGTTTCTGCTGGGGATTCGGTAGGCTCGATGGTTCCAGCGGGAAATTCCAATAATCTTCCCGCAACCGTAAAGCGATACTGGCACAGCAAAATTAGTTGGCCCTCAGCGGTCACGGGTACGGCCAAAGCCCCACCGGGGTGCCGGACACATTCCCAATCCCCTTCGACGCCGTTGGGCAAGCGCAACCGATTGACTTCAAAGCTGAACTTGCGTCCTTGATAAAACAAACGCTTTTTCAGGTGTTGGGGCGGTTCTTGACCAAGAGACATGGGAAATTCCTTAAATAAAGTCAAAAAGGGTCACAATGAAAGTTGGCAACTGGCGATCGCCCTTGGGTTAACTGGGAGATTTTCGGAGCGATCGCCTCTGTGCTGTTGGCAAAACCGAGATTCAGTCAGGGTTTCAGCCCTGGGAGCTTGGGCGCAACTGCCTTAGATGAAGCTTCAATTGTCTCAAGTGAGCCTTCAGTTGCCTTAAATTAAGCGTGAATTATCACAACTCAAGGGTGAGTTGCCTCAGATGAAGGGTGAGTTGCCTCAACTGAAGGGTGAGTTGTCACGGATGAAGGGTGAGTTGCCTCAACTGAAGGGTAAATTACCACAACTCAAGGGTGAGTTGCCAGAGATGAAGCGTGACTTGCCCCAGTGGAAGCGCCATTCCGTAGTGCTGGCTGCTGACCTCTGATTTCCACGGTCAAAACATCAGAGCTTTTCGACCCCATCCGGTTCTACGGCCCTGGCAAGCTGGGCGATCGCCATCCCAGTGACCGGATCGACCCAGTGGGGAGCGATTTCAGCCAGAGGAATCAGGACAAAAGCGCGATCGCGCATCCGAGGATGGGGAATTTGTAGCTGTGGCGTTTCCAGGATGAGACGATCGTAGAGCAAAATGTCTAGATCCAGGGTTCTTGGCCCCCACTGTTCCCGCCGTTCCCGACCAAATTGCTTTTCCACCGTCAAAAGCCGCACCAACAGTTCCTCTGGGGGTAGCTGCACCGACAACAGGGCGCAACCATTGACATAGTCCGGCTGGGGCGGCCCGACGGCTGCCGTTTGATACCAGCTTGATTGGGCTAGCAATTGGATTTCTGGTATCCGCTCCAGGGTTTCCAGGGCCTCCTCCAAAATCTGCCGCGAATTTCCTAGATTGCTCCCCAAGGCGATCGCGCATTTGGCCGCGAGCCTCTCAAAATCACCCACAAAATTCAGGTCATAAAGTTAGTAGATTAACATTTTAAATAATCAGCCCCCAAAATTCCGCCGCCATTGCCCGTTTACATCAAAGGTTAGAGAAACTATGACCGCCGTAATCACGAGCCAGAACTTAACCCTCGGAGAAATCGAAGACCTTTCTGGCTTGACGATTACTGATAGCCCGGAGTTTTTCTCCGAGTGGCAAGGCGACTTACCTGACTTGAGCTGGGAGGAAACCCAGTGCTTAGACCGGGTGAAAAGCAATTACCTCAGCCGTCTATCTGCTACAACAGCCACCCGCCAGCAATCCCCGTTTTGGACTCGTCACTAATGGCGATAACTTTGTGTTTATTAAACTGCTATGGCAGCGATCGCCTTGTTATAGCCTGTCCGCTCAATTTTCTCTACTTAAACAAGAAAACGAACTCTACTCCGTTCTAAAAATCCTCAAAAAACTGGAACAAATGCCTTAATTATTGCCTTGGCATTTAATATTTCTCATCTCCCTTAAACTTCAACCCCAAAACCTGTTTAACTGCAATTTTGTCATGCTCCGTCCCATTTATCTTGACAATCACGCCACAACCCCAATGGACGAGCGGGTGCTTCAAGCCATGCTACCCTATTTCTGCGATCGCTTTGGCAATCCTAGCAGCGGGCACCTTTACGGTTGGGAAGCCTCAGCCGCTGTCGAGCAAGCTAGAGAAACCCTCGCCACTGCCATTAACGCCACACCTGAAGAAATTATTTTCACCAGCGGCGCCACAGAAGCCAACAACCTCGCCATCAAAGGCATTGCCGAAGCCTACCTCAACCGAGGACGACACCTCATTACGGTTCAAACCGAACACCGCGCCGTTCTTGACCCCTGTGCTTACCTCGCCACCCTGGGATTTGAGGTGACCTACCTCCCCGTTCAGCCTGACGGACTCCTGGAGGTGACCCAGCTTCAACAAGCTCTGCGGCCAGACACGATTTTGGTTTCCGTCATGGCAGCCAACAACGAAATTGGCATCCTACAACCCCTCGCCAGCATCGGGACAATCTGCCGCCAACGAGGCGTTCTCTTTCACAGCGATGCTGCCCAGGCGATCGGCAAAATTCCCCTGGATGTGGAAGCTATGCAGATTGATCTCCTGTCCTTAACCGCCCACAAACTCTACGGGCCCAAAGGCATTGGCGCGCTGTACGTCCGCCGCCGCCATCCCAGAGTCCGCCTGGCCCCCCAATCCAGGCGGCGGTCCAAG
>JAAUTE010000027.1 GCA_012031815.1 Chloroflexaceae bacterium | reverse complement strand
GCTAATGCTTGCTGCAACCGAGATTGATCCCAGCCCCGTTGATGCAGCAACAGCCAGGATTGGATCAAATCGGGTCCACGAGTCGCGCCCGTCAATGCCACGCGCAACAGAGGTTTGACTGCACCTTCCTTGATGGCTTGCGCTTTGGCGACTTGTTTGATTAATTCTGGCGCATTGGTTTCCGTCAAAGGTGCAGCCGCATTCACCGCATCGATCACCGCTTGAATCACCGTTTCAGAATTGGGCTGCTGCAACTTTTTCAATCCGTCTTCAGTAAATTCCACTGTCGGCGTAAACAGATAACGAGTCATTTCCACTGCTTCATCCAATCGCGCCAGACTGGGGGCGATCGTCGCGGTGAGTTGTTCCAGCCAGGGGCGATCGCCCGTCCAATCAAACTCAAATCCTGCCGCTTGCCAATAGGGAATCAATAACTCTGTTAGTTGGTCAGCAGGCATCGGGTGGAGATACTGACTGTTGAGCCAGTCCAGCTTGTCCCAGTCAAATTTGGCCCCCGATTTACTGACGCGATCGAGATTAAACTGCTGGGCAGCTTCAGAGAGCGTAAACAATTCCTGGGTTGAATCCGGCGGCGTCCAGCCCAACAAGGTCATGTAATTGGCCATGGCCTCGCTCAAGAAGCCCATTTCCCGGAAATCATCGATGGAAGTCACATTGTCCCGCTTGGAGAGCTTGCGACCTTCCTGGTTGAGAATCAGGGGCGTGTGAGCAAATTCGGGGACAGTTGCGCCTAGAGCTTCGTAGAGCAAAATCTGCTTGGCGGTGTTGGCAATGTGGTCTTCACCGCGAATGACGTGGGTAATGGCCATGTCGATATCATCCACGACCACCGCTAAATTGTAGAGGGGCTGACCAAACGGCTGCTCCTGATGCTCTGCCGCTCGCGCAATCACCATATCTCCGCCCAAATCGCTGCCTTTCCAAGCCACCCGACCCCGGATGCGGTCTTTCCAAACAATTTCGCGATCGTCGTCAATTTTAAAGCGAATTACCGGACGCCGGCCCTCAGCTTCCAATTCTGCCTGCTGTTGTGGGGTCAGGTGACGGTGGCGGTTGTCGTAGCGGGGAGCTAAGTTGCTAGCCTTCTGCCGTTCCCGCAACTGCTCCAATTCCTCGGAAGCAACATAGCAGCGATAGGCAAACCCGTGGCTAATAGTTTCTCAATGGCCTGCCGGTAAAGATCTAGCCGCTGGGACTGAAAATAGGGCCCCTCATCCCAGTCCATCCCCAGCCAGGCCAAGCCGGAGAGAATATTTTCCGTGAACTGCGATCGCGATCGCTCAAGGTCGGTGTCTTCGATGCGAATAATAAATTGACCGCCTTGATTGCGGGCAAACAGCCAATTAAACACGGCTGTCCGGGCCGTTCCGATATGCAATTTTCCGGTGGGACTTGGAGCAATGCGAACTCTAACCGTCACTGCTAACCTCTTAGTTTAAATAAACGCCTGCATCCCTTCATTGTAGACAACCCGGCTTCCTCCTTTTCCCGGCGCGATCGCCCTTGATTCAAGGAACAGCATCGAACAATTCAGGTCAATAGCGGGAATTGGGGATGAATCCCGACAGTTTTTAACCTTAGGATTAGGCAACAGTTTACTTGGGCATTTTTGCGATCCGCCACGCTTGCCAGGCCACATAACCCAGGAGCATAGTTGCCCCAAAGGCATAGACTCCCCCGCTGGGAATTCCCGAAAAGGCCAGGGCTAAACTACCGACCCACAGGGTCAGAGCATAGATCAACAGCACCGTCAGGCGCTGGGAAAGACCGGCCTTGAGTAAACGGTGATGTAAGTGGCGCTTATCGGCTAAAAACGGTGATTTACCCTGACTAATCCGAGAAATAATCACCGCTGACATATCCAGAATCGGCACGGCCAAAATCAAAAACGGCAAGACAACCGCCGTTACCGCTGTCGTCTTCACCAGGCCAATCACCCCGACCCCCGCCAGGGTAAAGCCCATGAAATAAGCCCCACCATCTCCCATAAAAATTTCAGCAGGATTGAAGTTATAGCGCAGAAAACCCAGCGCTCCTCCGGCCAGAGCCGCCGCAATCAACGCCGCTGCCCCTTGATTCATAAACAGACTCACCATCAGCATGACCACGGCAGCAATGCCAGAAACCCCCGCCGCCAAACCATCCAACCCATCAATCCAGTTAATGGCGTTGGCCATACCCACCAGCCACACAATAGTAATGGGCAGGCTCAACCAACCGATGTGAACCAGACCCCCCAGGGGAACCGAGAGAAACTCAATGCGGACGCCCACCCACCAGGCAAAGGTCGCCACCAAGGTTTGCATCAACAACCGGGAGGCTGGGGTCAGATTAAACAAATCGTCCGTCAATCCAATCAAAAAAAAGGCTAGACCGCCAATGGTAACGCCCCAAATTTCCCATTCCTTATCCGGTGGCAGCCAGCCAAATCCCCCCAGCCACCATACGATCAGCAGGGCAGTCAGGGTTCCGGCAAAAATTGAGACGCCGCCAATGCGAACCATCGGGCGTTGATGAACTTTGCGCTCGTTGGGACGATCGACCTGACCGCTTTTGAGACCAATGGTTTTCACAACAGGAGTACACCATAAAACCACCGTATTGGCGACCAGAAACGCAATGAGATGGAAAAGCTCGGCAGGCATCTCTAGGGTTGGGTTGACTAGCATTGGGGCGATCGCAACCGCCAGGGGTTAACGGCTCGCCAGTTGTGTTGATGGAGATCCCAGGGAAATGTTTCCGACGCCAGGGTCTCCTTTTGCTTTGAGGGTAGCTCAAGATTGCCGCCCAGGAGAATTGACCCGCCGGGGCCAGAACTAGGAATCGCCCCCAATCGAGCTGCGTCCCCTGGCCTGACCCCAGTGGCGATTAATTTTTCCGGACAATTAGACCAAAACGGGTACGGGCTGGTTGAGGTGGGGATAGAGGGGAAAGCGATCGCAAAGGGATTTAACCCGCTGGCGGCACTGACGCTTGACGGCGTCGGCAGGATCGAGGAGGAGATCGGCGATAATAGCGGCAATTTCAGTGAATTCGTCGGTTTTCAAGCCTCGTGTAGTCATGGCGGGAGACCCCAGGCGGAGGCCGCTGGTCACAAAGGGTGATTCCGTATCAAAGGGCACGGTGTTTTTATTGGCCGTAATATTGACTTCGCTCACTAGGGCGTCGGCCTGCTTGCCCGTCATGCCAATGCCGCGTAAATCGATGAGGAGCAGGTGGTTGTCCGTGCCGCCGGAAACGATTCTGAAGCCCCGCGCCTTTAACCCTTCGGCTAGGGCCTGGGCGTTGGCGATTACTTGGGCGGAATAATCCTTAAATTCCGGTTTGAGGGCTTCGCCAAAGGCCACGGCCTTAGCGGCGATGACATGCTCTAGGGGGCCGCCTTGGGTTCCGGGAAAGACGCCTTTATTCAACTGTTTGCCCAATTCTGGGTCGCGGGTGAGGATTAAGCCGCCCCTGGGGCCGCGCAGGGTTTTATGGGTCGTGGTCGTGACTACATCGCAGTAGGGCAGGGGATTGGGGTGCAGACCCGCCGCCACCAGTCCGGCAATGTGGGCAATATCAGCCAGCAGGTAAGCGCCAATCTCGTCGGCGATCGCCCGGAACTTGTCGAATTCAATAATGCGAGAATAGGCGGAATAGCCGCAAATAATCAGCTTAGGCCGTTCTTTGAGGGCGAGGTCGCGAATTTGATCGTAATCGAGGCATTCTGTGGCCCGGCTCACCCCGTAGTGACAGACTTGAAACCACTTACCGGACACGTTAACCGGGGAACCGTGGGTCAGGTGGCCGCCGTGGGCGAGATCCATGCCCATAATGCGATCGCCGGGTTCTAGCAGGGTTAAAAACACGGCGAAATTGGCTTGAGCGCCGGAATGGGGCTGAACGTTGGCGCTGGCGGCTCCAAACAATTCCTTGGCGCGATCGATGGCCACCTGTTCCACCTTATCGATAAACTCGCAGCCGCCGTAATAGCGCTTGCCGGGCAGTCCTTCGGCGTACTTGTTGGTTAAAACCGAGCCTTGGGCCGCTAATACCGCTGGAGAGGTAAAATTTTCGCTGGCAATCAATTCTAAGTGGTCGCGCTGGCGCTGGAGTTCGAGCTGGAGCAACTCAGCAACGACCGGATCGCTGGGGGAGAGCAGATTTACATCGGTTTGGGTCACGTTTTTTCAATCCCTATCAATAGCTGAACCTGGCAATTTAATGGCGATGGAGGGTAATGTTATCAAATTTTACGACTAGCAATGGCGATCGCCCATTCGATCCTAGCGCGATCGCCCTGGGCAGAGCGGCGGCCAGTCAGGGGGAATCCCAGGGCAAAGTTAAATAATCGTTAAATTGGTAGCCTCGATTTCAAGGGGAACTGAGCTGGCGCAATAGAATGAACATTACGAGCAAGATTTCCCAAAGATAAAGATGTTAGTGATTCTGACCGAAGAACAGGTGCTGTCGCCGCGAAAAATCTGCCCTGGCTGTTTGATGGCTGACCATAGCGGGTTTCCCCGGTGGCAGGGGGGCAAGTTGGGCTGCGGTAACTATCTGGGCCGGCGGGGAGACAATCAACCGGAGCTGTACGAGTGTCAAATGGGATTTGTGCTGGCCAGCATTGATAGCGACCTGGAGTAGGGTTAGGGAAGGTTACGCTCCCATTTCCAAAATAACGGCAGCGGCCCGATCGCTGACGCCGACTTCGCCCAGATGCGATCGCATGGTTTGGTAGTGGGTGAAAAGCTGGGTTCGGGCCGCTTCGTTGAGGAGCAGATTCAGGGCTTCTTGAACAATGCGCTCTGGAGAAGCGGCTTCCTGGAGTAATTCCGGGACAATTGGCTCCATGAGGACTAAATTGGGCGGCGAC
Organism: Chloroflexaceae bacterium; assembly: GCA_012031815.1. GTDB lineage: Bacteria > Cyanobacteriota > Cyanobacteriia > Cyanobacteriales > JAAUTE01 > JAAUTE01. Next base: position 17,850 of record JAAUTE010000027.1, on the reverse strand, counting down.
ATGAAGGGAATGGAAAATTTGAGAAACCGCCGTCCCGCCCACATGGTGAGGGGATGCACCCGATAAATGACCACCTGGGGCACGTTCAGCAGGGCAATTTCCAAATTGACGGTTCCTGACTTAGCAATGGCCAGGTCAGCAGCGGCGATCGCCGTTAGGGTTTGGCCGTCGAGGAGCGTGGCCGGCAGACTGTAGCGCTCCAGCGCGCGGGCAATGGTGGCACGGAAGCCAGGGCGAGAGATTGGCACTAAGAAGCGTAAATTCGGCAATTGAGCCTGGAGTTGGCGGGCGGACTCGCAAATAACCGGCAGTAGGTATTTAATTTCCTGTTGGCGGGAGGCGGGCAGCAGGACGATCGCCCGTTCCCCATCGCCAATCCCCAGATGCTCCCGGGCCCAAGGGCGGCTGGGGGCTGATTGCAGCCGATCCAGGAGGGGATGGCCCACCCAGGTAACGTTAGCCCCATGTTTGCGATAAAACTCCCCTTCCTGCTGAAAAATGGCCAGCAGGCGATCGCAGATGCTCACGATCTGTTGGGTGGTTCCGGGGCTGGGCGACCAGACCCAGTTTTGGGGAGCAATGTAGTAAACAATGGGAACCTTGGGCAAATTCCGGCGAACAAAGGAGCCGATGCTTAAATTGGGCCCCAAATAGTCCATTAACACCAGCACATCCGGGGGATGCTGGCGCAGATAGCGCTTCGCCTGCCGTTGGATGCGCCAGGTCGGCAGAATGAACGGCAGGGATTCCAGCAAGCCCACCGACCCAATTTCCGTGGTGTTGCCCAGAAGGGTTGCCCCCGCCGCGGCCATGCGATCACCGCCTAGGGCCAGGATTTCCAGGGAGAGATGGCGGTAACTCGCTTGACGGTGTAAAGCCTCAACCAGCAGTGCCCCTTGCAGGTCGCCGGACACTTCGCCAGTGCTGATGAAAATACGAACCATAGTTTTTGCGAGCGGTCGTTTTTATTGTAGGGGCTGGCCATCCGCAGGCGATCGCCATGGCGCTAATCCCGCGGACAGTAGGCGCGTTGCATAATGGGCGATTTCTTCGAGAGAATCCCCTGGTGTCAAGCTTAATTGACCATCAATGGCTAACATGACCAATCCATGCACCAATGCCCAGGCAATTCGGGCAATTTTTTCAGGATTATCCCGGCGAATAACGCCAGCCGCCTGGCCTTGAACGATGGCTTCCACCAAAACGTTAAACGCATCCCCGGCCGCAGCGGCTAGGGGCGATCGCTGGTGGCACTCACTCAAGGCGGGCCCAAACATCACCCGGTAGCGGGCAAAATTCTGAACGCCGTAACCCACATAAGCGACGCCAATGGCCTCCAGATTCCCCAAATAATCCGTTGAATCCTGGGAAATTGCCCCACTCAAGGCCGCCGTTAGCGATTGAAACCCCTCCGCTGCCACCGCAGCCAGCAAAGCCGTTTTGTCCTCAAAGTGACGATAGGGTGCATTGTGAGATACCCCGACCCGCCGCGCCAATCCCCGTAAAGAAATGTTACTGATTCCTTCCTGAGCAATCCAGGCTAGTGCCTCGTTCAAGAGCGTCTGACGCAGGTCGCCGTGGTGATAAGTCTCTTTTTGGCTCATTTTTCTTCCTTTAAACTCCCTGAAAACCTATCTCCTCTATGTTGACAGCGACAACTTTTCTCGCTAGATTAATGTTGACAGCATCAACAATCCTAGCAAAAGGAAGTAAGTCATGGGTTACCACGGTTATCAGCTCAATTTACCCCCTAATCCCGAAGCCGTCGTCTTTGTGAATGGCGCGATCGCCCGCAGCTGGCGGGGCTGGTGGTGGCTGTGGCGTCACGGGGCCTGGATTCGCAAAACCACAGCTCAAGCGACGGGTTGCGAGCAATTGAAAGCTGGGATTTGCAGTTTTAAAGAAGTTCTTTTGGTGAGTTATTGGCAGGACGCGGCCAGTTTAAGCGGATTTTTTCGCGGAGAAGCCCACCGCAAAATGATGGAATTTGTCCAGGCCCATCCCGATGCCTTGTGCCTATACAACGAAACCTATTCGCCCGATCGCAACGGCAAATACATCCACGAACCCCAAGGACTCGCCACCCTCTATCAACCCCTTGCTCCCTAAAGTAGCGATGAATTTGAGGCTGGCGGTATGGCGGAAGTGAGCCTCAGCGGCATGGGGGAAAGCCAATCCTCGAACCTGGTTTTTCTCAGATCGCCAGGAGGCAGCTTGGAAAATTCACCCAGACAAAGTTCCCTAACCCTCTCTCTGGCTTCAGGCTAAGCCGAGATGCCATTTCGGCTCGGAGTGTCTTTGTCTGTTTTCTCCAGCGATTCCTCGTGGCGATGGATGCGAATTTGATTCAAGCGCGGCCCCTCGATCGCAACCACCGTAAATTCCAAGTTGTCGTAGTAAAGCGTTTCGCCCTGGGCAGGCAATTTTTGCCACTGATATAGCAAAAACCCGCCCAAGGTGTGGTATTCATCCGTCAGCGGCAGCGCTAAATCCAACACCTCATTGAGATCTTCCAAATTCATCTGAGCTTGCACCAAAAACGTCCGCTCGTCTAGCATCTGCAAGGCCACTTCTTCGGAATGCTCTCCCTCCCGCTCGTCGCCAATGATTTCTGCCACCAGATCCTGCAAGGTTACCAACCCCGAAGTGCCGCCAAACTCATCTACCACCATCGCCATTTTTAGTCGCGATCGCTGCATCAAGGGCAGAAGTTCGCTGAGTAAGGTGGTTTCTGGAACAAAGCGCACGGGTTTGACCCAGGGGAGCGATCTGGTTTCTGCGGTTAGCATGCCCTCGGCTAGGGGCAGGGCTAAATCCTTAAAATCGATGATGCCGCGAATATCATCTAAAGACTCCCCGGCTAGGGGATAGAGAGAATGGCCCGTCGCTGCCACCTCCCGCACCAGGTCGCCAAAGGTCGCCTCTCGCAGCAGCCAAATAATCTGGGTACGGGGAACCATGACCTCTGCTGCCGTCACCTCTCCAAATTCAAAGACATTGTTGAGCAGTTCTCGCTCTTCCGCTTCTAGCCCGGTGGATTCTCGCTCGGTGGTGATAATAAGCTGCAATTCTTCGGAAGTTACGCGGTTGTACCAGACCTGTCCTTCGTACTGAATTCCGCCCAAGCGCAGCAACAGCCGAGTGGACTGATTCAATACCCAAATAAACGGGGCAAAAACTCGCGAAATCGCCAGGCTAAACGGCCCCAGAAACCGGGCTAGCTGTTCGGAATAGAGCAAGGCTACTGATTTTGGACATAGTTCTCCCAGAACAATCTGCAAATAAGCGATCGCCACAAAAGCAATGGGCAAAGACAGAGAGTGGGAGAGAGCGGTGCGGGTACTCTCCGGCAGGGGCATCCAGGCAATTCCTTGATTGACGATGACGGCCATGGTGCTTTCACCAATCCAGCCCAAAGCCAGGCTAGAAAGCGTAATGCCAATTTGGGTTGCCGAAAGCAGGCGATCCAGGTTCTGCTGTAGGGTTTGTACGGTTCGGGCCTGCACATCCCCTGCTTCTACCAGTTGATTAATCCGCGATCGCCGTACCGAAACAATGGCAAACTCCGCTGTAACGAAAAAAGCATTAATCGCAATCAACAGCAGTACAGATAGCAACCGTGGCAGAAGATCTCGAACCGTCATAAATGCCAACCACCGTTACGAGCTGGAGCCAGGGAAGAAGACGGAAAAGTGGGTCGATCCATTACGCCTGAAAAATTGGTCATAACCTAGGCGATTCTTACCGCTTCACGCTCAAGTCCGCTAAGTAACTCCTGAGAAACTTGTGGGAAGTCGGGGCTGAAAAGATTGTTTCTGGGCTTTGTGGGTGCGATTGTAAACTTTAATCAGAATTTGGCGTTCTTCCACAAAGGGAGGCGCTTTTTTCCTAGGAGTAGAGGTGGGTTTTTCCGCAAACTTGTGGACGGGATTGGCATCTGGCTGAGAGACACTCTTGAGGGCTTGGCGTCCCAGTTCATGGCTAATTGCCCCGCTAGCGAAGCTCACTGCCAGCATCCCTCCAATCAGTCCTAACACAAGCAAAATTGTGGTGTTTACCTTAACCATCCTATCTCCGACGCGCTTCTAGCTTTAAGAGCGGCTCGTTGCCTTCACTATATAATATTAGGAGATTCTTTTGGGTCTCTCAGTTTTCCGATCTTAACGTGCTTCCAGGGTTGGCCGAGCGGTTGAGGCAGCGAACTCATAATTCGCGCAAGGCAGGTTCAACTCCTGCACCCTGGATTATTCGATTTCTTGGACAGTATTGCTGGGAAAGACGCAGTTTCCCACGCCTTTTAGCATTTCAGAGTCTAAGGCAGGGGCTGGCTATCAATGATGATGACGCGATCGCCAAAGAGGGGCGCGATTAGGGACGGCTCGGTCAGTAAAGAGGTGGTGTAGGGGTTGGGCAGGTCGCGGGTGAACAGCAGCGGCCCACTTTCGGCCTGTCGAGCCAGGGCATCTTGGTGGAGAATGCTGAGGAGTTGAGCGTCGGCAGCCACTTCGTTTTCGGGAAAAGACCCCGAACCATTAATTAGGGGTTCGAAGCCGAAAATATAATTGATTTGCTCGCCGTAGCTAATTTGATGGAAGAAATCGCCCGTATTCCCAAAGAAAGCGCGATTAAACACCTCAGACAGTTGTCCGTAGTTAGTAACCGGGACTGTTTCGGGAGCCGCTTGCGCGAAGACAGCCGCTGGCAGGAGGGAGAAGGAACCGCTGAGAAGCAGATAGGCAAAAGGTTTTAGCATGACAATATTGCTTATGATGGAAGAGTGGTGGGGGCTGGGACTGGGAAAAAGCCAACGCGCCGATATTCCCGGTGAAGTTGGCTCAATTTTAACCGAATTAGCAACGCCTGTCCCTCCGTGTTCTCTCCTGTTCACCCCTTTTGCTAACAGCATGACTGACGCTTCAAGGCTTTGGGCGAGCGCTCCCCTGCAAACCCTCAAAATCGAGTTATTGACCCTGTTGGCACGCTACGCCTATCAGGAAGGAACCTTTAAGCTATCGTCGGGGCAAAGCAGCGATTATTATCTCAATGGGAAACAGGTAACCTTGCGGGGGGAAGGAGCTTTGGCGATCGCGCGGTTGCTGTTGGCGCAATTGCCAGCCGGGACGGGGGCGGTAGCCGGATTGACCTTGGGAGCTGACCCACTGGTAAGTGGGGTAAGTGTGGTATCTGCCTACGAAAACCGTCCCTTACCAGCGTTAATCGTACGGAAAGAAGCAAAGGGTCACGGGACGCAGGCGTACATTGAGGGCCCGACGCTACCGCCCGCAACCCAGGTAATGGTTTTAGAAGATGTGGTAACCACGGGAAAATCGGCACTGCTAGCGGTAGAACGCTTAGAAGCGGCGGGTTATCGAGTAATCGGGATTATAGCGTTGGTTGATCGGGAGCAAGGGGGACGGGAACTCTACGCCGAGCGTGGGTTAAATTTTACGGCGCTGTTCTCGATTGGAGAGGTTCAGGAGCGCTATCGGCAGCTCAATCAATCGGGCAAGATTGTTTACTGAATTAACAGCCAGAGTCGGAATTCCTAGCCAGGGTGAGGGTGAGCGGTTGTCTTAGAATAAATAAATCTTACAGTTGGCTGAATTTTAAAGACATTGAACTCTTTATCCAGGCGTTCTGAGGCGATCCTCCCTTGGAGCGGCTACGCTTACGCGACCTGTCCTGCCCAGTTAGATGTACTAATTGTGGGTGCAGGGGCTGCGGGTCTCTATGCAGCTTTGTGTTTGCCCGAAACCTGGCACATTGGCCTGATTACCAAGGAACATCTCCAGGCCGGGGCCAGTGATTGGGCCCAGGGCGGCATTGCCGCGGCCCTGGCTCCCGCCGATTCTCCCGAACTGCATTTGGAAGATACCCTTCGAGCCGGAGCCGGTTTGTGCGATCGCGCCGCGGTGGAGTATTTGGTCACCCAGGCTCCCCAGGCGATTCAATCTTTGCTAGCAATGGGCGTGGCCTTTGACCGCAAAGGGGACAAATTAGCCCTAACTCTGGAAGCAGCTCACTCCCAAGCCCGGGTTCTCCATGCTGCTGACACGACCGGGCGAGCCATTGTCAGTACGTTGGCGGAACAGGTGCTATCTCGCTCTCACATTCAGGTGTTTTCTGAGGCATTAGCGCTGCAATTGTGGCTGCGGGACGGGTGCGCTCAGGGGGTGTGGCTGCTCCATCAGGGCCAGGTACGTCTCATTCAAGCCCGTGCAGTGATTCTGGCCACGGGGGGCGGCGGTCAAGTGTTTGCTCGCACGACCAATCCTACGGTCAGTACCGGGGACGGGGTGGCGATCGCCTGGCGGGCGGGGGCGGTTTTGCGGGATTTAGAGTTTATTCAGTTTCATCCGACGGCATTGACCCAAATAGGAGCACCCCCATTTTTAATCAGCGAGGCGGTACGGGGGGAGGGAGCGCATCTAATCGATCGCCAGGGAAATCGCTTTTTGTTTGCCTACCATGCGGCTGGGGAGCTAGCGCCGCGAGATGTGGTGAGCCGGGCAATTTTTGACCATTTGCAGAAACATTCGGCTAATCCTGAGCAAGATTGTGTTTATTTGGATTTGAGTCCCATTTCCCCGGCGCAAATTCGCCAGCGTTTTCCCAACATCATGCAGGTTTGCGCCCACCACGGCATCGATCTCTTTCGCGAGCCGATTCCCGTTGCTCCGGCAGCACATTATTGGATGGGCGGCATCGCCACTGACCTGCAAAGCGCGACCTCGATTCCGGGCCTTTATGCGATCGGAGAGGCAGCAAGCACGGGAGTTCATGGCGCCAATCGCCTAGCCAGCAATTCCCTGCTGGAATGTTTGGTTTATGCTCAACACCTGAGCAAACTAGAGCTACAGCCAGTGAAAACCGCGATTCCAGAAAACCTGCGGTGGGAAACGGCGGACTGGAACCAGGAAACCCGTCAATTACAGTTAATTCGCCAGGATCTGCCCCGTTTAATGTGGCGTCATGCTGGGATTGTGCGATCGCATTCAGGATTAGCCACGGCCTTGAAACAGGTGGAAGCTTGGCGGCAATTAGTGGGAAGTTTTTCGGTCAGTCGCTATGTTTTAGCCAATCAACCCGGCGAAGTTGTCAAATTTGCAGCAGCTACTGCCGAACCGGCCTTGCGTCTAGCCAACGAAACCTTGAATTTACTAGATATTGCCTATTTGACTTTGAAAAGTGCTATTTTTCGCGCAGAAAGCCGAGGTGGTCACTATCGCAGCGATTATCCCCATCCCGCTCCCCAATGGCAGGCTCATACATTTGTGCAAGGCGATCGCTGTTGGCTGAGTCTTCCGCCGTAAAAATTAAGTTTTTAACCGCTTTTTCAGAACGTTAGAGAGTTTGTCGGTTTGTTGAACTACTCATGGTCGCGCCCATAAAACGGGCGTTATCAAACACGAGCGCCAGAGGCATTGAACAAAGCTCCATAACACGGGCAATTTCTGGGGTGAAATGATTGGGTTCACAGTGAGTTAGCGTAATTAATCCCAACAGTGCTTTGCCCCGCAACAAGGGTACACACAGGGCCGATCGCACTTGATAGGGCTGGTTGAGCAAATTAATCCAGCGATCGTCTTTTTGCGTATCGGCGATCAGCCCAACGTGGCGATGGCGAACTACCCAACCGGCCAGACCTTTATCCAGGACTTCCCCGATCAAAATTTCCTTGTCTTCCTGCATCGTCGGCCCGCGAGCGAGCAAACTTTCGCTGACCTTGCCACTCTCATCAAACAAAAACAAACTACATTCCTGCGCCGCCGTAATCTGCCCCGTCATTTTGGCTGCTTGACGCAGCATTGATTTGATCATCAACCGTCCTGTCGCCACTTGAGACATAGAGATGAGGGCACGAATTAACTCATCCTGCGCCTCCATCGCACGCCGATAAACCTGCAATTGTTCAATTTGCGATTGCAGGGCAGTTATTTCAGTCGCGGGCGGTTCGCGGTTGGCGCTGGCGTTCATGTCTACCTCATCCAAGACGAAAACATCTAGAACTTAGACGCTTAACTACAGGCGATGCTTCCCGATTTTCAGACATTTACTGGCGTCGTTCTTGGAGAACTCGATAAATATCGCGAAGTTCAACCCCGTGGTGAGCCAAAGCAACCAACGTATGATAGAGCAAGTCGGCAACTTCCGCCGCAATTTGGGCTTTGTCCCCATCTTTGCAGGCCATGACGACCTCTGCCCCTTCTTCCCCGATTTTTTTAAGGATTTTATTATCTCCCCCCGCAAACAGTTTGCAAGTATAGGAATTCTCCTGGGGATGGTCTCGGCGATCGCAAATCACTTTGTAGAGTTCTGAGAGGGTATCCGCAGCAGGAGCCAGTTTTTGCCCGTCAACTTGATGAAAGCAGCTTCTCTCTCCTGTGTGGCAGGCAATATCGCCAACTTGCTCTACGCTTATCAAAATCGCGTCACTATCGCAGTCGTAGCGCAGGGAACGGACTTTTTGCCAGTGGCCGGAGGTTGCACCTTTGTGCCAGAGTTCGGCACGGGAGCGGCTCCAGTACCAAACTTCCCCCGTTTCCAGGGTTTTTTGCAGAGATTCTGGGTTCATCCAGGCCAGCATCAGCACCGTTCCGTCAAGATAATCCTGGGCGATCGCGGGAACCAAACCTTGTTCGTTGTAGCGAATTTGCTCCCAGGGAATTGCCGCCGCAAAATCAATGGATTGAGTCACAGTCATTAGAAAGAAGAAAGTAAGGGTTCGGAGTCAGTTCTACCCATCAAGCCAGTCCTTGCCCAAACTTAAGGGTTTGTTCAAATCATAGCGACCCGTGACCGCTGGTGGAGCGGAAAGCTACCCGTTAGCGCTATCATAAATATGACATACCCAACTAAATGTATGAAATAATGTCATCCTCTAGCGCCAAACTAGGTGCTCGCTATCAGGTCGTGATTCCTAAAGACATTCGCCAGGCGCTTCATTTACAACCTGGAGATTATCTAGAAGTTACCGTACGAGACGGTCAGGTGGTAATGACGCCCCGATCTTCTGCCGCCAAACGCTTATTTGGCAAGCATCGAGAGGTCTGGGCTGGCGTTGATGCCGTCAATTATGTACGACAGGAACGCAGTGCGTGGCGGGATTAACAGATTTAGCGGGCCAGCGGGTCGGTTTAGACACTGTCATTTTCATCTACGCTTTGGAAGGAAATCCCAAGCTTGGTCGCGCGGCACTGGAGGTTTTTTCTCAGCTCGAAGGGGGGCTGTTTCGCGGTTATGCCTGCGACTTAGTACTGGCAGAACTGATTGTTCAACCGCTGCGCCTGGGGCGCGACGAGATCGTAACGGAATACTTACAGGAGTTACCGCGCTTTCCCCATTTGAATTTCTGTCATTTGACACAAGCAGTAGTGATTGAGGCAGGAAGATTGCGAGGGCGATACTCAGTAGGGTTAGCTGACGCATTACACCTGGAAGCAACCAGATCTGCTGGTTGTACTGTCTTTTTAACAAATGACCAAGCACTAAGCCAAGTAGAAAGCGGGCTGCGAATCTTACAGTTACAGGAACTGTCACTACCCTGAGTGCTGGCTGATTCAAGCCATTAGCAGTCATTAGTCCCTGGCGGCCCTCCAGCGCTACCTCGACCTGCCCAGCGATATTGAGAAGACGACAGCAGTTGAGGCGATCGCTTAATCAGCGAAGTTGACTGATATTGTTCGGAGTTATGGAGACTGCCAGGGGTCGAACAGGGATAGGTTCAGTCCTTGGAAGTCTTTGAGGTTACGGGTAACTAACACTAAGTCTTGTTGAATAGCAGTTCCGGCAATTAGAGCATCAGCCAAAGATAATACTCGCCCGCTATCGGCGGTGACAGAACGCTGGCGAGCCGCCCATTTGGCTTCTGCTCTCCCTACTGGGAGTATTCGCTCGCCGTATTGTCTTTCCAGGTCGGTCAACCAAGCTCTTAGGCGCGATCGCTTCTGCTCGCTTTTAAGACGCAACAGTCCAAATTCCAGTTCGTGCAGGGTGATAGCTGAGAGAAAAGTCGGTTCGGTTGTGTTAAGAAAATCTATGACGCTGGGAGCGGGCTGGGTTTTAGTAAGTTCGGAAATGACATTGGTATCCAGCAACCATCCGGGCATCAGGCCAGCTCCTCTTCAAAAGGATTCTCCATCGGTGGGTCTTGGCGCTCTGGCAACTGTAGCCCGTCGATCCTAGGAGTTTTAGCGACTAACCAACGGCCCAAAGGCAGTTGTTGAAACTGTTGTTCCTGCCACTGTTCTAGAGAAATTACGACGCAAGGATTGTCAATCCCGATAGTTTGCGGCCCCTCCTCTCTTGCCAGCCGTAAAACTTCCGATAACTTAGCTTTAGCTTCCTGAATTGTCCAAGGATCTGAGTTTTCCGCGGAATGGTCATAGATATTTTTAATAGGGACTGCTTAGTCTAGACCATTCTAGTCCAATTTGCTTTAGGATTAGGGCTAGCGTCATCGTTTAGTAAAGATTTAAGATGTTTTGTAAACGAAAATGTCTAGGTTCCGACAGCCGCTTCGCCAGGCTCAGTCCGAGTCATAGCGAAGCGGTGACTGACTGCTGCGCCTCCGCTTAATTCAAGCGTGTCTACCAGGTTTCGGTGCGCAGTCAGTCAATGACTCGGAATTTCCCTTTTCTGGTTTGACCCTAACCTATTTCCATTTCTATCACTTCCCTAGGTTGTTTCTGAGCTTTTTTCTCTATTTCCTTCAGTATCCCTTCAATTCTCTGGAATTTTTCTATATCCTCTTGGGTTAGCTCTTGTGCCATTTCCACTTCATTTTTGGAGCTTTCTGAGCTAATCTTTGCCCTGACCAACTCACCCCTGCCATCTAATGCCTCTATCGATAGCGTTTGCGTTGCTGTTGTTAGCCTTAAGCGGTAATAGTTTCCGGTCAACTGCCACTGCCCTTCCCCTACTAATTCAGCTTCTTGGGTTTTTAGAGCTTTATCTAAAAGTTTCACGGCTCCTAGCAGGATTGTCAGCGCTTTCTCCCGCTGCTCTGGCGTTAGGGTTTCGCAGCTCCTAGCTGTTTCGATTCGCAGTTCCTCGGTTTTTGGGAGCGCGTTTGCCTTGATTGTTTCAGCCTTAGCTTCCACCTCTACCCCTCGATATTTATGCAGCCCTGGGTAGGTGTAGGCTTTGCCTAGGTGCGTTCCGCTGAAGGCTATTCCATCTAGACCATAGCTGATTCCCCTGACTGCTCCATTGCGGGTTCTCGCGATTTTGACTTCAACTCCCTGTCTTCCTAGCTGCTTGGTTAGTTGAGCTAGGGTCAGGCGATGTGCTGTCGCCTGGTCAATTATCGTTTGTAGCTTTTCTCGTACACTTTTTTCTCCTGTACGTGCTAACTGCCGCTGCTCTCCTGTCGTTTGTCCTCTTCTTTCTAGTGCACGAGATGAGGGAGCTGGCTCCAACTCGTATTTTTCCTCCAATTCCCGGATTAATTTCTCGCTCCGCCGATAATCCCAACTATCATTTACCGTCGTTCCGTCTTCTATCCTTATCCGGCTGGCCACAACATGAACATGATCGTGTTCCCGGTCTCCGTGCCGGTACACCACGTACTGGCTCCTTTCAAATCCCATTCCTTTGACATAATCTGCTGCTATTTCCTGCCATTGCTCATCTTCTAGCCGCTCCTTGACCAGTAGCGATAGGCTCGCGTGATAGACGGCTTTTTTCAATCTCGGATTGAGTTGTCTGGCCACCCCGAATTCTGCTGCCAGCAGGCGCGGGGTTTTTCCCACCATGTTTCCCCCGATCAGCTTGGCTTCTGGCTTGTTGTGTAGATAGTTTAGGACGCCTCTAAAACTCGTCCCTTTCGTCTGTTTTCCAATCATCCTTCTCTTAAGCTTCGCTATTCTCGTCCTCATCTGTCAGCCCTACCACTGCTAGCCGCACCTGGTCTAGCTTCTCTGACAGCGCTGCCAGCTCCTGGCTCAACTTTTCTGGGTTAATGGCGATGCCCCACCCTTGGGCAATCACGAAGTTATACGCTTTGGCCAGTTGGTTGAGATTGTTCCCGATCCGCCCCAGCTCCCCGTACACCTGACGGTTTATTTCGGGCACGGTTCGCAACTGATTTTTCTTGAGTCCAGCTCGCCTCAGATACTCACTCAGTTTTAACCCGGCTGCTTTTGCTCGCCGCTCCATCTCCTCCCGCTCAGCACTGCTCAGTTTAAGCGGGAAAATTTTTCGGGTCTCTCTCGGTCTATCTTTTCTCTCAACCACTTCGCTGGCTTCCCTCCACCACTGATTTTTCCACCGCTGTTGTCTTTGGGGAGTTCAGAGGGGTGTCCCTCTGGCAAGCCGCCGCCGCCAGCCAATACGGGTTTCACCGTTTAGTATATACGGCGGCATAGCTTGCTCCTCCCCGCCGCTGCAATCCTCTTCCCCAGTTTTTCTGCTTGCCGTGAAACCACGGGGAGTTTTTGAGCAATTTTAGTGCCGTTTTACACGGGCTAAGACGAACTTTCTTCCGGTGAGGTTTTACCCTGTGTGCTATTTTGCTCTAATTTGACTCTGGTCGTGCGCTAATTTTACTCAATTTTTGCTAATTTCTACAAACTTTTTATCTCTGTTTCTCACTTAGTTTCTAAGCTAAGAAAATATCTTGGTTTTCTTGTTTGTTATTATGGCTGATTTGTACTTGAGCGCTGATTTTGGGAGCAGTAGCACTAAAATCATTTATCAGTTTCACGACTGGAGCCGCCCTCAATTTTTGCTTCTCGATCCCCTTGTAGAGTCGGTTTCTCGTCCGGCTTTTGATGATTTTTGGCAACGCCAACACTGGCACACTTCCATCGGTTCGCCTCTTCCCCAACAGGAGGCTTGGTTAGCTTGGCAGGAGCAGGTTTATGTGGTTGGCGATCTGGCTCATCAGTTTTTGCCTGACTGCGATCAAATTTTTAAACTCAAGTACGAAAATGCGGTTTGGAAACTGGCCGCAGCTCTGGGAGCGATTTGTCAACAGCCAGAGCTGACTCTTCCCCCTGCACGGGTACGGTCTTTGGCTTTGGGAGTACTCCTTCCTTATGACGAATATATTGACCGCGACAATTTCTTTACCTTTGCAGCTCAGGTGCTCAATGGCTATGAGTTTCGAGGCGAGCGCTTTCAGTGGTCTCTTAAAACGACGTTCTGCCTTCCGGAAGGCGGCGGAATTTTTAGCGATTATCTGATGAATTCTGGCAGTACTTTGGTTCGTCAGCAGCATTTGCTGGTACTTATGCTGGGTCATCGTAATACGACTTTACTCCGCTTTGACCGCGGGGAACAGAAGGCCGCAGATAGCCCCAAGATTGGTTTCTATGCTGATATGCTCCAGCAAGTATGCCGCCTCAAGTCGGGATTGAATGAGGCGTTGTTGCTTAATGCGCTGTTTCTCGGATTAAAGCAGGGCAAGTGTTTTACAGTTGCCATAAATCACTGCGGGTCTCAAATTTATCCGAGCCAACATCCCGATTGGAAGTCTCTTAAGGCTATTCAAGCGCTAGTAACGACAACTGTTCCCGATTTGCGATCCCGAGAAATTAATCAGCTCGCTGAGGCGATCGCTATTGCTACGGAGCAGTATTGGCAGAAGATCTCTAAATGGCTCCACAAACACCTCTCCTCCCATTTAGAGACTTTGAATGTCGCTCTCGTTGGCGGTGGCGCTGCTATTTTTTGTGCCCCGGAACTGGAAAAGTTTTTAAATTGTGTTCCTACCAGTGAACTCCGGACTGAGGATCGTATTAATGGCTTTAGTCAAGGAAAACTCATCCCTTTAGTTTGGCAAGAATCGACGGTGTCCAAAATCAAGCAACTATCTACCGGCAATCTCCTAGCTCGCACCAACAACCTCATTCATAGCTCCAATAACGCCTACCGATTGGTTGATGCTTATGGTTTGTTTAGGTACTTGCTAGATAAGGAAGGATTTAAACCGAAAGTTGAAGAAAAACCCAAAAAATCAAAATCTCGGGCAAAGAAGCCAAAAGTAACCCCTTAGGAGGAAAAGCAAAATGGCTAGAGCCAGAGAAAATCTGAATTTGCGACTCCAGCCCTATGTGGGAACGCCTCTAGCTGAGGTGGTTGCCTGGCTCAATTCGATGGAGAAGCGCGATGCCAACCGGAAAATCGAGGATCTTCTCGTCATGGGGTTTTTGGCCTATGCTCGCCTGGATTCAGGTCAGTTTAGTGCGGAGAAACTACGAATCACTTGTCTGGCCTGTTGTGACGCTGGCGATAAGCATTTCAGCACGATGCGGCAGACGCTTCAGATTGAACCCGCTCCCATGACTGCGCTGCCGGCTTAGGGCTATACCCCGATTTTACCTGCTCCCGCCAGTAAAAACGGGGTCAGAGAACCCCTAGTCCCAGATGCAGCTTCCCCTTCGACGATGGAATCAGTACTTGAATCGGAAGTATTGACATCTAGCCAAGGACGGGCGGATGAGATCGATGGGTTTTTTGGGGGCTGAGTGGCTGAGTTTGTTCCGAGGTCGGGCTTCCTTCACTTCCGCTATTCGCGCTCTTTTTAAAGCTGGAAGTTTGCTTCCAGCGAATTTCTAGCTTTAAAACTCGCCCAGCCTACCCCTCACTAGCATGACTCCACTCGCAGCGAATTGGAAGTCCTGGCACTAGTGATGGTGGCAGCAGCACGGTTTCTGGTAGTATTCGGATTAATTAATTAAGGAATAGCGTGAAACTTCTCTAGAACACTTCGGCAATCTCAAAAAACTTTTTTTCCCTACAGCCTTTAGTTGCCAAGCGGGAGCTTTTCACACTCCAGCAATGCTCTGAGGCGGCTTCAACGCCCAGAAACACAAAAACAATAACTTTAAGCTTAGGGTAAATTTGCAAGACTGTCGATCCTCCCCTGGACAGTTAAATCCCAACCAGCGCTGTCAAGGTCTTTTAGAGAGGTTTGCGCGTCCCAGGAGACGCCATGACCCTTACCAACAACTCCCTCACCCTAACGTCCGCTCCCGCCAAAACTGCCTCCGACCAGCCCACCCCGCCCCAGGGAAACTGTCCGGCTCACATCCAGCTCCCGCACTGGGAGGAATGGCTTGCCAGTGGCGTCGATACAGATTTAATCGCTCTTAACGTCCGCTCTCTCTCAGGAACCCTTCCTTACGACTATTTACTCTATAGCGATGGCATTCCCCGCCGCAATGATGGCCGCCTGACCGAGGGGTTCCTCAAGCGTTACGCTTGCTTGGAAGCGGGCGGCTGGTGGTGCGGCACGCTTAACCCCCTCAACTCCAACCAGCCCAGTCTCTGGGGGTGCTTCAAACCCGACCAGCCCCATCTCGACCCTGCCAAGGGGAAAGCGGTTAAATACGAGCATCCCCCGAAAGAGCCGACCCAAGCCTTCTTTTGCGGGTTTCTTGGGCAATTTGGCAGCGGGTTGCCCGCCGTTATCAGGTTCCCCTGCCCGACCCTCAAACTGTGGTTATGACCGACGACGGCGAAGCCATCGGCTTTTGGGCTTGGGTCATAGCCAACCCCAAAATTCCCATTACCATCGTTGAAGGGGCCAAAAAAGCCGGTGCTTTACTCTCCACTGGTCGGGTGGCGATCGCCCTTCCGGGGATTTGGAACTGGATTGATGCCCATGCCCCACGTTTGGAGGATGGGCGGCGGTTGAAAACCCTCTCC
Source organism: Chloroflexaceae bacterium (assembly GCA_012031815.1). Taxonomy (GTDB): domain Bacteria; phylum Cyanobacteriota; class Cyanobacteriia; order Cyanobacteriales; family JAAUTE01; genus JAAUTE01. Next base: position 2,196 of record JAAUTE010000027.1, on the reverse strand, counting down.
ACATTGCTTCAGGCATTCTGCCAAGGAAATCGCGAGTTTACCCTCGCCTTTGACCAGGACAAAAAACAGACCACTCAAAAACAGGTTCGGCTAGCCGCAAAATCTCTGGGCAAGGCCCTGAGCAAGGCAGGACAAAAGGTGACCATTCTTCGGTGGCCTCCCGACTGCGGCAAAGGTATTGATGACGCCCTGGTGGCCTGCGGCCCCGAATGGGTGGACGCCTGCTATAAGCGCCGCCTCTCCTTGAGCGCCTGGCTGTATCACTCGGCGTCCCAGCTCACCAAAGTCGATCGCTACCTCAACCAGCGTTATCTCAACGCCCGCGACTTGACCGATACTGCCACCAAAATTCTCGCCATTAAATCTCCCAAGGGAACCGGCAAAACCGAGGCGATCGCCGATCTCATCGCGCCCTATTTAGCTAGGGGAGAAGAGATTATACTGATCTCCCATCGGGAGCAGTTGGTTAAAACGCTATCTGACCGCTTTGGTGTTGACAGCGTCTACTGCTACCGAGACTCGGAAACAAGAGGGTTATTGGGCATTGGCCTATGTGCCGACAGTTTACGTCGTGGGGGCCTGGCCAACTTTACCGTAGAGGACTGGGACGAGGCATTGGTCATTGTGGACGAGTGCGAGCAGGTCTTTGCCCACATTTTGAGTGCAGCTACCGAAGTTAAAAACCACCGCTCGGAGGTCTTGTCCAACCTTAATGAACTTTTTACGATTGCTAGTCGAATTATTTTAATGGACGCAGATCTCTCCGACCGCTCCCTCGGCTATGCCCAGCGCCTAGCGGGAGGCTGCTCTCAGTACGTTATCGAAAATACCTATCGCTTCCAAAATCGCCCTATCTACGTTCATTCCTCTCAGGAGAACTGGCTAGCCACCTTGGAGGATGCCTTGAAATCCGGGCAAAAAGTTTTAGTGGCCAGCGACTCCCAAAAAGCTCAAAGTTCCTATGGAACCCTCAACCTGGAGCGGTTGGTGAACCATAAATTCCCTGATTTGTCAACACTGCGAATTGATGCCGAAACCATTGCTAATCCCGAACATCCTGCCTATAACTGCATTACTCACTTAAACGAACTTCTGGGCGCTTACGATGTTGTCTTCTACTCCCCAACCCTGTCCTCTGGAATTTCTCTAGATATTAAGGGACATTTTAATGCTGTCTTTGGTATCGCTAGCGGAACGCAATCTTGTGATGTTTTCCGCCAGTTTATTGCCCGCCTGCGAGATGCGGTTCCGCGCCATATTTTGTGAAACCGATTGGAGTTGGTTTATGGGGGAGGTGAAACGGAAACCAGAAAAGTGTTTGCCTCCAACAAAGCCTGTACCAAAGCTCACCTCAGATATTGCACCTGACAATGTGGATATCGATTCCAAAATCAAGAGCAAGCGGTCGAAGACGCATGATATCTTGAACTAGAGCGGCAATAACCAGGCTAGGGAAGAAAAATTGGCGGGCAGTTTCAGCCGCTACACCCCAGTCAAGTGATTGACCGAAGCCGTGAATCCAATAGCCCCAAAGGGCTAAAACAAAAGACATTAGGCTTAAAATCAGCCAGCGATGCACTCCCAAAAGGGTTTGCTGTCCAAAGCGATGAAGGCTGAAGCGATGTTTAGCCGTCTTGAACCAACCTTCGATTTGCCAACGACGCTTGCCCCACCAGCGCAAAGTACTCACTTTCAACTGGCGAGTACAGATGACATAGCGTTTCATCAGCTTGCCATCCTCACGCTTAAAGTAGTAGTGAGCCACAGAAACCGGGAAAGGCAGGTTTTTCAGCCACATTTGCTGACCACCTCGCGGTAAATCGGCAACAGTGCGCCCATCAGCCAGTTGGCGAGTTTTGCTGACCCCGACCAGGGCATGAAGCTTGAGGCGGCGAACCGTTTTGAAAAAGGCTGCACTGCCAAAGGCACTATCGGCAAGAACCATAACGCGGAAAGCTTTGATTAAGCTTTTGGGCAAAGCACACAGCAAGCGCCTTGCTAAATTAACGGGAGAGGGATGGTCTTTGCCTCGATAAATCCGATAACTCCAGGGAATGCGCCAGTTGCCCACAACCAGATAGAGGCAGACCAAGTGTAAGCCTCTTTTACGATTATAGGTGCAGAGTGGTTAGTAGCTGGCGGATTAATTGCCCAAAGCCTTTGAATTCTCCTCTTTTCTCTAAAGTAGTCAGGTCA
>JAAUTE010000247.1 GCA_012031815.1 Chloroflexaceae bacterium | reverse complement strand
AGAGCATGTGGATCAAGACATTCTCAATCAGGCGAAGGCGGAATTTCCCAGGGCGGCGTTTATTTCAGCGGCCCAGCGTTTGGGGCTGGACACTCTACGGCAACAGTTGGCGCTGCTGGTAGATTATGCAATGGTATGACCGCAGCGGTGGAGGCAATCCCCTCCGCAGACTTTCCCCACTCATCCAGCCCGACGCTCCCCTGGTGCATCTGCTGCCACTGGGCGATCGCATCTCGGCAGATAGCTACTTCTTTGGGGTTAACAGGGATGACTGGGGGGAATCCCACATTAATTTAATCTGTGCTTCTAAAATAAGAATTGCTTTGACCTAGCGGCATTGGGCCAAGGAGTTCGACCATGACCGATCCCCAATGGCTGGATTGGGCCAAACGGTTGCAGGCGATCGCCCAGATCGGCCTAACCTATAGTGAAAATCCCTACGACATTGAGCGCTATAAAGCCATTCAAGGTCTGGCGGCGGAAATATTGGCGGCTCAAACGGGAACAGCCCTGCCCCAAATTCTGGATTGGCTGGCTGCGGAATTTGGCTATGCGACGCCTAAAGTTGATGTGCGGGGGGCGATTTTTCAAGGTGAAACCATTTTGCTGGTGAGAGAGCGTTCCGATAATTGCTGGACGTTATCGGGGGGTTGGGCCGATGTGGGTGACGGGCCCGCCAGGGCAGTAGAGCAGGAAATTCTCGAAGAATCCGGTTTCCTGGCCCGCGCAACCAAACTAGTCGCCGTTTGCGATCGCAACCAACATCCCCACCCGCCCCATCCCCACCATGTTTATAAATTATTTTTTCAGTGCGAACTTTTGGGGGGCACTCCTAGGCCTAGCCTGGAGACGAGTGAGGTTGATTTTTTTGAGGAAAATGCCCTGCCAGAACTATCGCTTGGACGGGTAACGCCGGGACAAATTGCTCTATTATTCGAGCATTATCGCCATCCCACCTTGCCTACCCGATTCGATTAGTTACCATCGCCTAGTTTAAGCAATTAATCCAGGCAGCCAGTCCCAAAGTTTGGGGTCAGTAAAATCATTAATTGTCCAGCGAGCGCCCAGGGATTGTAAATGTTTGGATTCGTGGGTCGAGGTGATGCCAACAGTGTAAATTCCTGCCCCCACAGCCGAGCGAATTCCTGAAGGAGAATCCTCAAAGGCGATAGCCTGTTCGCTGGTAATCTGTAAACGATTCAGGGCTAATTGATAGGGAGCCGGATCGGGCTTGCCCTGGGCAGCTTCTTCGCCAAGAATGACCCAGGGGAAGGTTTCAGTGAGTTGTAAGGCTTCGATCATAAAGTGAGCGTTGGCACGGGGCGCATTGGTGACAATGGCTTTTTGCAGGCCAGCGGCCTCCGTCCATTCTAAGATTCGCTCCAATCCAGCTAGGGCTTGAAGTTGATGGCCCCGTTCTCGATATAACGCTTCTTTGCGCTCTGCCAATTCTAAACTTTCTGGCTGGGAAAGCTGCGGTAGAATATCCGCGATGATGGCTGCATTCTGCCCACCGGAAATGCGAGCTTTGTAGAAATCTGGGTCGATGGTTATGCCGAACTCTGTCAGGATATCCCGCCATATTTCGTAGTGAACGGGATCGGAATTGACGAGGGTGCCGTCTAGATCGAATAAAATTGCTGCCAGCATAGGATCGACGCCGTTAAAATTGAGAAAATCTAACCAGATTCTAAAACGATCGCAGCGGTTGCGGCGAACTTATTTTGAGTTGGCGATCGCAGACTATCTCAGTCGGATTTAATGTCACTTGCCATGCCCTATCCTACGCTTACGGGAAATCCCCCCTTAGTCATCGCCCATCGGGGAGCCTGCGGCGATCGCCCAGAGCATACCTTAGCAGCCTACAGTTTGGCCATTGCCCAGGGGGCGGACTTTATCGAGCCGGATCTGGTAATGACTCACGATGGCCTATTGGTGGCCCGTCACGAACCGGCGATCGCCATTGTCAGGGCGGAAACCGGAGAATTCATCGAAGGCACCACCGATGTTGCCAACAGGAGAGAATTTCGCGATCGCCTAACCACAAAAATGGTGGACGGCCAGGAGATAACCGGATGGTTTGTGGAAGATTTTACCTTGGGGGAGCTAAAAACGTTAAATGCCAGAGAACGCTTGCCCGAACTGCGAGGGACATGGTTTGACCACCAACATTTAAAAATTCCAACCCTAGCCGAAATTATTGCTTTAGTCCGGCAAACGGCCCAGGAAACTGGCCGCAAGATTGGCATTTATCCTGAAACCAAGCATCCCACTTACTTTGCTCAGCAAGGACAATTCCTAGACGGCAAATTCATCAACCAATCCCTGGGAAAAGTTTTGATCGAAACACTGGTTACCGAAAACTTTACCAATCCAGAGCAAATTTTTATTCAATCCTTTGAGTCGGGAAACCTACAGGAATTAAAACACACCATCATGCCCCAAGCCGGGGTTGAGTTCCCGCTAATCCAACTTCTGGGCATAAATGAATTTGGCGATCGCCCAACATCAGACTGGCATGATTCTAATGGATTAACCAGGGAAAAGCTGTCAGAAATTGCTGCTTATGCGAAGGGCATTGGCGTCGATAAGCGCTTGATAGTCCCTGTAGAAAATAACCGCCTCCTCCAACCCAGTCATTTAATAACCGATGCCCACCAGGCGGGTTTGCTGGTGCATGTTTATACCCTACGCAATGAATCGGTGTTTCTTGCTTCAGATTATCATGGCAATCCCGAAGCTGAGTGGGAGCAATTTATTCACCTGGGAGTTGATGGTTTGTTTGGCGATTTTCCCGCTACCGGGGTCAAGGTCAGAAATAGACTTTCAGCCGGAATGGATTTAAGCGCCCCAGCCTCCATCAACCCGTAAAGTCGCGCCAGTAATATTTCGAGGGCACTCAACAGAAAAACCCTTCAACTTGCCAAAAACTTATGCCTTCAGAATCAAATCGCTGACAAATTTACCCTTAAAATGACTTTCTCATCTAGAGAAAGGCAGAAATTGAGTCTTCTTTGGAATAGCGCAAATTTCGGTTTCTCGGTAAACTTATGGATACATTTTGTTGAAGATGGCGCTGTTAAATTGAGTTTTAACCCTTGCTGCCCCGGCCAGCCCCATGCCTTACACCACGCAAGACCTCATAGAAATTCTTGAAACAGAACTGCGAGCGGTTTGGAAAGGGGAGCGGATCGTCCTCTCCTCAGCCGATCGCATTGCCCATCCCGCTATTGCCAAAGCCCTGAATTTGCAAAAAGTATCCAAAGTCTTCGCCTACCAGGATTTTCGCCGTCAAGTCCACGAATACCAGCAGCAGCATCGCGTCTCCGCCATTATCTGGCGAGAAACCACCTTTGCCGATCGCCGCCTGCGCTACCCCGAACTCCACAACCAGCTCCTCCCCATTCCCGGCGACAAAGCTATCCTCATGAGCGCCAAAGCCTCCGTACTAGCCTTCTGGCAGGAAGCAACCCCCGGCATGAACTTCTGGCAGAGCGATCGCCGCCCCATCACCCCCCAAATCCTCACTAATCTGGCCGAACAGGCCGAATGGGCGGAACTAGACGCCGGACGCAGCGAACTCTACCTCGGACTCTGTTGGGGCAACCCCCAGGAATACCTCTATCAATGGGCTAGACCCCACTCCGGCTGCGATCGCATCATTGCCACCCACCACTGGCCCAGCGCCATCAAGGTGTAAAATAAATAAATCTTTGCATAGACTCCCAATAATTCTGCCTCTGCTAGCCCCCTGGAAACCGACTATGCCTGAAGCCGTAGGGGTCATTGAAACCCTGGGATTTCCCGCCGTATTAGCCGCTGCCGACGCCATGGTCAAGGGCGGTCGCGTCACCCTCGTTTATTTCGATATCGCTGAGAAAGGCAACTTTTACATCGCCATTCGCGGGAGCGTTTCGGAAGTTGAACCCGCCATGACCGCTGGTTTAGAAGCCGCCACCACCACTTTTGGGGGCCAGGTGATGAGCCACTACATTGTCCCCAACCCTCCAGAAAATATCGTCTCCGTACTTCCCATTGAATACACGGATGCCGTGCAAGAGTTTCGGCTTTGATAAGTTCGTTGCCTGCGATTGATTAGCTAAATTTATCAAGACACGGGGTTCTCCGGAAAATCAGCTTATCACTTGCGGCTACACTAGAAACGATTCGCCCTCCCCTGAGGGGTTTAAGCGCGATCACCCTTTTTCCCAGAATCATCTTTACTCACTGAGGAGATCATCCATGACCGCTCAATCTGCTGTTGGATCGTTAGAAACCAAAGGCTTTCCCGGCATTTTAGCTGCCGCCGATGCGATGGTGAAAGCCGGTCGCGTCACCTTAGTTGGCTATATTCGTGTTGGTAGCGCTCGTTTTACGATTAATATCCGGGGCGACGTTTCGGAAGTGAAAACTGCCATGGCCGCCGGTATCGAAGCCGTCAAAAAAGCTGAAGGCGCTACCCTCGAATCCTGGGTGATTATTCCTCGCCCCCACGAAAACGTTATCGCCGTCCTGCCCATTGACTTTAACGACAATGTGCTGCCCTTTCGGGATGCGGTGGAACGGGCCATCCTTCCGGCTAGCAACCGCCGCTAGGGTTTCTCTCGTTTTGCCCGCCAGCGACCAGCGGTTAGCAGCCTCAAAGGAGAGATTAGCCCACTGCTGGTCGGATTTTTTAGGAATCGCCGGCAAACCAACGCCGTCCAGCGGCTCTTAGGTATAAAAACAGCGGAAATTGATAATACTGAAGGAACAGCCAGGCCACAATCGTCAGATGAGCGAAAAAGGCGATGGGCGTCCAGACCAAGGGCAGCCAGGACAATAGACTCCCCGGCAGTGGGGGAAACCAGTAAGCCGTAAACCCAATAATACCGGTGGGAAGCAGCACAAAAGCTGCCGCTGCTAGCCAATAAAACCAAATTGGCTCCACCGCTTCCCGAAAAGCACCCCGCCAGGCCTGTCCGTCCCAGTACCAGGAGAGGGGTAGCTGGGAGTCTGCCATTTTGAGAAGCTGCCTTTGTTCGTCAACACTGAAGAGGTGACGGCAAAAACTACAGCCAAAGGCTTCCATCAACGGAATCGAGGAGAGCTGGCCTTGGCGACAGACAGGACAACGGTAGCTTCCATTCAAGCTCAAGGGACGCGGCTGTGAACTGGTGGACATCAGGTGCGATCGCGATTGGCTACTAAAGGCTTAATTCTTAGTTGTCTTCATTTCTAACAGAATCCTCTCGACCTACCCATCGTCCAGCAGTGCGCTCTTGCCTTACCCCTCATGCCAGGTTGGGCGGGATCTTGGGCTGAGGCGATGGAGATGGCTGCAACTGGGTTAAGGATTGCTCGATCAACTGTTGCAAATCAGTTTGGCGAATTTCCACCCCCGCATTTAAATCTCCAGGGGTTTCAAAAAAGATAGCGCTGTCAATGGTCTTCAGGGCAAACAGGCGAAACAAAATGTGGGTGACGGGTACGGCAATCGCAAACAGTTGGGGGTCATTGGCTTGATGAAATACCCCGGCATCTTTGGCGGTGCTAAAGCCATAAATGACCCGCTTGCGCTGCTGCGGCTGGTTGCGGTTGGCGAGGGTGACCATGACCCAGCGATCGTCGAAATTCTGAAGCATGTAATAGGCTAGGTGCTTCAATTGGGACGCTAGCTGCCTTAACGCTGGGGCGATCGCCCTTCCTCACCGCCAGGGGCACGCCTTGGACTGGGGCCGTC
>JAAUTE010000026.1 GCA_012031815.1 Chloroflexaceae bacterium | reverse complement strand
ATAAATCGGCCCGCCCACCGGCAGCCAAACCAGCAGCAGCAACCCCAGAAAATTACCAGCCGCACCGGGCCGGATAGCGAGCAATCAACGTTGGCGATCGCAAAGGAATACCCTATTAGTGTGGAGAGATTGCAAGTTTTATCCAGAGAATTAATCATCCGGCTCAATGGAGCTGGTCAACCCCTGCTGCTTGAGCGACTGACAGTAAAATTCTGCATGTTCCAGGGCACAGGTAATGACCAAAGCCACGCCATTGGTATGAGCTTCCATCATGATGTCCACCGCCTGGGGCTGGGTCATCCCCGCCACTGTTTTCATCAAGACCTGCACCACGTACTCCATCGCATTAAAGTCATCATTGTGCAACAAAACCCGGTAGCGGGGAGCTGGTTTGCGCACTGTAGCCGTGGAGCGCTTCTCTAAAATTTCGACACTCACAGTTATCATCCTCAAATTGAACGCTAAATGGTAAAATTACCCCAAAAAGAGTTTACTATCTCCAGTTTAGCAGCCGCAACACCATTTACTGGTCTAGCATAGCACCGGTCAAACTTGAAGATAGAATAAACTTAAGTTTACTTTTCTTAATGCTAATCGGGTCGCATGGTGCAAGCAACTCCTCTCCTGCCGCTAACCCCTGCTGGTGTTTACTGGCAATGGCGCGGTCGCGCTCTCTACTACGTCCAGGCTGGAGAAAAATCGGGTGATCGCCCGCCCTTACTCCTCGTGCATGGCTTTGGAGCTTCCACCGACCACTGGCGGCATAATATCGCCGAACTCCAGCAGGATTTTCACGTCTTTGCCATCGATCTTTTGGGCTTTGGGCGGTCGGCCAAGCCGAGTCTCGACTACAGCGCCCACCTCTGGCAAGAGCAACTGGCTGATTTTATCGAGCAGGTCATCGGGCAACCCGCCGTTCTAGTGGGCAACTCCTTGGGAGGCTACGCGGGGTTGTGTGTGGCGGCTCGCAAGCCAGAACTGGCCGCCGGATTAGTTTTACTGAACAGTGCCGGGCCCTTCAGCGACGTCGCACCGCCCCAGCGCCCCCCTTGGCAAGATGCCCTCCGTCAGGTCAGCCGCTGGTTCTTTCAGCAGCCGGCCGTGAGCTATTGGCTCTTTCAATACCTGCGCCAGCGTTCTGTTATCCGCCGTACCCTCAAGCAAGTCTATCTCAACCACAGCGCCATCACCGATCAACTGGTGGAAGATATCTATCGTCCTTCCTGCGATCGCGGTGCAGATGAGGTCTTTGCCTCAGTATTTAAGACCCGCTCCGGGGAAAAGGTGGATGTCCTGCTCCAGCAACTGAGCTGTCCCCTGCTGCTGCTGTGGGGCGAGGGCGACCCCTGGATTGACGCTAGGGCCCGCAGCGCTCAATTTCGCCAGCACTATTCCCAGTTGGAGGAACATTTCCTCAAGGCAGGCCACTGTCCCCACGATGAAATCCCCCATCAGGTTAATGCTCTTTTGCGTTCTTGGCTGTTGGCCCTGCCCGCCTCAACCCGTCTTTGATAACCCTGGCTTATGGTTGAGTTCAGTTTTCTGTTACCTCAATCCTTGCAGGAATTGCTGTCTTCTTAAGATTTTGTTACAAGATAAGGGAGAACGTTCGAGGTGAATAGCCTTATGCTTGGTGGCTTTATCGGTTCTAGCGACAATCAGGGCACGGATTGGGGCGAAACGCTGCTCAATACCGTTGCCAGCAATACCCTCCGCCACCTGTTTACCCACAGTGAGGCTGTTGAGGTGGCCGTTCGCTGTCAGCCTTCCAGCAAGCTCTTGCAAGGCAGCATTGACAGTTTCAAAATGAGCGGTCGGGGTTTAGTGATTCGTCGGGATTTCCGCACCGAAGAGATGTCCTTTGAAACCGATGCGGTCTCTCTGGATTTTGGCTCGGTACTGAAGGGGACAATTGCCCTGCGACAGCCCACCCAGGCGATCGCCCAAATCAAATTGCTAGAGAGTGACATCAATCAGGCATTTACGGCAGCTCTGGTGAGAAAGCGCCTCGAAAACCTCACAGAACCCACTTTGCTTGCCCTATCAGATGGTCAGCCCCTGTCCTTTACTGATATTTGCCTGGAGTTACTGCCCCACAATCGCGTCAAGATTTTCGCCCAGGCCCATTTTGGCGATCGCAGGTGCCTGTCAGCTTGAGCTGTACCCTGTCGGTGGAAAAACGCAAGCGCATTCGCTTCCAAGAAATTCAGTTTGAACCGGAAGCCGTGCCAGCGGAAAGTCAAGACCTGTCGGAAAAACTGACCCTAGCTCTGGGGGAAATTCTCAATAGCATGGTTGACCTTGACCGATTTGACCTGGATGGGGTGAATATGCGGCTCAATCGCCTGGAAACCCAGGGGAAACAGCTCCTTTTTAGCGGCTACGCCAAAATTGACCGAGTTCCCAAAGTTTAGTCTGGCCCAAAAAACGAGCCTGGAACTGACTATTCCGGGCCTTGGCTGCCTTTAAGGGCAATCAAGTGTAACTAAGCCTCTTCCTCGTAATATTCCCGTTTTTTCTCTGGCAAGTTAACGCGAGGAGGGCTATAGGCGTCCGCGTTGTTAACATCATCATCCCAAACATCCTGGGGCCCTTCCCGGTACTCGTACTCCGGCTCATCGTCAAGGGGCTGGGTCTCATAGCGTAAGGGCGCTTCTTCCCGGACATCGCTCCAGTTATCTGCTTCCAGCTCTTCCTCGTATTCCTGGTAGCGAATGGCTTCCGCTCGCTGGCGGGGGGGTGGAGCAATCTCTGCTTCTTGCCATTCGTCCTCGTCCCAGCGCTCCTGCATCACAGGGGGACTGGCCTCAAGGGGCGTGCGAACCGGAATACCCGTCCCCAACTGATTTTCCGGCCGGGCAGCAGGGGGATAGTAGCTGTCTTCCTGGTCTTTTTCCCACGGTGGGCGGCCAATGCCTAAATTCTCGAGCAGGCCAACACTTAACTGGGTTAGTCGGTCTTCTGCTCCCTCAAACACGATCAGGCGGTTGGGGCCGCTGCTTACCACTTCTTCAATGGGCAGTTCGTAGGTACTAATCAGGCGATCGGGGATTTGCGGCAGGCCCAGGGAAGCAATAATCAGGGAGGAAACCGTGCCGTCGCTCAAATTAAACTGAAAATCCCGAACGCGGCCCAAAGGTTCCCCCGCTTCCGTAATCACTTCACAATTAATTAACTGACTGTAGGCTTCGGCCTCAAAATCGATTAAAACATCTTCATTGTCCACCAACACCACGTCTCCGGTTTGGCGGATACTTTCGAGATACATGTATTTTGGAATCCCCGACAGCGCAAGGCGGTTATCCCGCAACCCTAAGGCAATTACTTCCCGGCGATCGATATCTACCCAAACTTCTCTAACCACTCCTAGCCGCCTGCCAGTGTCGCGAGTGATAATTTGCGTGTTTAGGACTTCATTTCGTAAACGAGTATAGTCAGTTGTCATTAGTAACCTGCTTGGTGAAAGCTCCTGCGTCCGCTGGACAAAAGATGTGTGTTAGGGAGTGGGTGAGAGATTAAGACTTCCTCGCGCCACTATTGCCTTGAATCTGACGTTAAGGGGTTATTGCCGGCCCAGGAGCGGATAAGCTCGAAGACGAATTCCCGCACCGATAATCTGCCAAACCGTATTCTTCCCCATTCTAACCAATGGCTCGATCTTTGCCTTCTCTTGGCGATCGCCTTTAGGAGTTGGGGCTGACCTGTCAAGAGATTTTCAGTTTTTGTGATTTTAATTTAACCAGAAATTGGCAGGAAGGGCTGGCAAAAAAAATTTAGTTGTCAAATCTCGAACTTCTGCCGGTACTAAGAATAAGGGAGAGTTTATCTTTTTTAAAATAAAGTTAACTCCGCTCTTCACCACGGCATTGAAACGGGATATGAGGGAACATTATGGAAAGTGAACCGAAAAGGCAATACATTCTCTGGTTTGAAGCCTTAACCGTTCAGGATATCGATAAAGTCGGCGGCAAAAATGCGTCCTTGGGAGAGATGATTCAAAATCTTCAACGAGAAGGCGTGCGCGTCCCCCAGGGATTTGCCATCACAGCGGCTGCCTATGGAGAATTTATTGCGGCCAATAACCTCAAAGAACGGCTCCATAGCGAGTTGAGCAACTTGCATTCGGGACAGCAATCTTTGGAGCAAACGGGAAAAGCCTTGCGGCGTTTATTGATCGAAGGCATCTTTCCAGAGGCTATGGAGCAGGCGATTTGCGAGGCGTATCAAGAACTTTGCAGCCGCTATCAGGTTGAGGGGGTGGATGTCGCTGTCCGCAGCAGCGCTACCGCTGAAGATTTACCGGAAGCCAGCTTCGCAGGTCAGCAGGAAACCTTTCTCAATGTGAGTGGTGAGGCAGATTTGCTGCTAGCCTGCCGCAAGTGTTTTGCCTCTTTATTTACCAATCGGGCCATTAGTTACCGAGAAGCGCGGGGGTATGACCATTTGCAGGTGGCTCTTTCCGTGGGCGTGCAAAAGATGGTGCGTTCTGATCTGGCCGGAGCCGGGGTCATGTTCTCTATTGAACCGGAAACCGGGTTTCCTAACGTGGTTTTGATTAATGCTGCTTGGGGATTGGGGGAGACGGTGGTGCAGGGCCAGGTGACGCCCGATCAGTACGCCGTGTTTAAGCCGTTGCTGAACCAGGAAAATTTAGTGCCAATTATTGAAAAAACTAAGGGCAGCAAGGAGAAAAAACTGATTTATAGGGCAGAGAGGGGCGATAGCACGGAGCTGGTTTCTACTTCGGGCCGGGAGCGCCAAGCCTCTGTCCTAAGCGATCGCGAAATTTTGCAGCTAGCCCGCTGGGCGCAGATCATTGAGGCCCACTACCAGAAACCAATGGATATGGAATGGGCGAAAGACGGGGAAACCGGGGCAATATTTATCGTCCAGGCCCGCCCGGAAACCGTCCAGACCCAAAAAGCGGCCGGGGTGCTGAAAACTTACAAATTAACTGAAAAGGGCGATCGCCTCTTGTCGGGGGTGAGTGTGGGGGAGGCGATCGCTTCAGGGAAAGTGTGTCGAATTTTGGATGTGGCCAAGATTGACCAGGTGGAGGACGGCTGTATTTTGGTGACGGAGATGACCGATCCCGACTGGGGGCCGGTGATGAAGCGAGTGGCGGGCATTGTGACAGATTACGGCGGTCGCACCTGCCATGCGGCCATTGTCAGTCGCGAATTGGGGATTCCAGCCATTGTGGGGACGGGCCAGGGCACGCGCTTACTCAAAGACGGCCAAACGGTCACCATTTCTTGCGCGGAAGGCGATCGCGGGGACGTTTATGCAGGAGAACTGGCCTACGAAACCAGCGAAGTTTCCCTGGACGACCTGCCAGAGACTAAAATCCAGGTGATGATGAACATGGCTAGCCCGGTAGGAGCCTTTCGCTGGTGGCAGTTGCCCGTGCAGGGAATTGGCTTGGCCCGCATGGAATTTATTGTCAACAACCTGATTAAAATTCATCCGATGGCGCTGGTTCACTATGACACCCTAGAGGATGAAGAAGCCTGGCAGCAAATCCGCGACCTAACCCGCGATTACAGCGACAAAAAGCAGTATTTTGTTGAAGAATTAGCCAGGGGCATCGCTAAAATTGCTGCCTCCCAGTATCCCCATCCGGTCATTGTTCGCACCAGCGATTTTAAAACCAACGAATACGCTAATTTAATCGGCGGCCAGCCCTTTGAACCCCATGAAGAAAATCCCATGCTCGGCTTCCGGGGCGCATCCCGCTACTATAGCGATCGCTACCGGGAGGGGTTTGATTTGGAATGCCAGGCCCTCAAACAGGTGCGGGAGGTCATGGGGTTTGACAACTTGGCGATTATGATTCCCTTTTGCCGCACGCCGGCCGAAGCCGATAAGGTATTGGCGATATTGGCGGAAAATGGGCTAAAAAGAGGCGAAAATGGGCTGCAAGTCTACGTAATGTGCGAACTGCCCGCTAATGTCCTGCTGGCGGAGGAATTTGCCCAGCGCTTTGACGGGTTTTCCATTGGCAGCAACGACTTGACTCAGTTGATCTTGGGCGTGGATCGCGATTCTGCTGACCTGGCCGACCTGTTTGACGAACGTAACGAAGCCGTGAAGCGAGCCATCAAACTGGCGATCGACGCCGGCCACGCCGCCGGGATTAAGGTAGGAATCTGCGGCCAGGCTCCCAGCGATCGCCCAGAATTTGCCGAATTTTGGTAGAAGCAGGCATCGATTCTATTTCTCTCAATCCCGATAGCGTCATCCCCGCCATCCATCGCCTTGCCCAGTGCGAAAAGCGTTTTAGGATCTAAAAACAATTTTGCCGTTGTGAACCGCCACCAGGCGCAGCCGCAGCGGCCCGGAGGCATAGGTGGTTTCATCGGCGATCGCCTGGAGTTCTTCTAGGGGCTGATTGGGCTGATTGAGCTGCTCCAGAAAGTCCAGGAGGGTAGTGCGCCGTCCGTCACCAATGGCAATCTCTCCCAACATCCCGGCCCGGCGAGCGCGAAATTGTGAGGAGGCCAGCAACAGGTCGAGGCGCTGTTGGATGTCTTCTCGACTCATGGTTGCCGGATCGATGGACACGGTTGCCACCTCCTGCCCTGCCTTGAAAATGACTTCATTAGGAGAAATATCGGCAAAAACCCGCACTTCTTGCTCTCCTTGAACATAATTTCCCGCCGAAACGATCCTGACGACGTAATCCTGTCCGTCTTTGAGTTGGGCGAGCAACTGCTCCACTTCGGCATGGGTAATTTTGACCAGTTGTTTTTGGGGGGTCGGGGCGGGTTCGTCGGGGTTCATCGCCAGGGCCGCTGCCTGGTTGGCCCGCTGCAACAGCACGTCCACCACCCGATTGGCGACCTCCTGTTCCCGGACTTGCACCGTCGCAAAGGCCAAAACCTGACCGCGCACCAGGGCAATCCGCTTGGCCCGCAACTCTTGATAGTCTTGATAATACTGTTCGAGGACGCTGACCTCCCGCCGCAAAAATTCCAACTGGGATTCCAGCACCTCAAAGCGGATCTGGCGCACCTGAAGCTGTTGGTCTTTGTTGGCGATCGCCCGGTCGAGCTGGGCAATTTGATCGTCGAGCTGGGCAATTTTGGTATCCAGCTCCGAAATTGCCTCGTCCCGCTGTATTATTTCCTCCTGCAAGCGCTGGCGCTGTTGTTCTAAGGATTGGAGCCGTGCTTGGCGATCCTGAAGCTGCTGTTCTTTTTGGGCTAAAATTCGGTCTTGGGATTGAATCTGGTCAGCCTGAGCCTGTAATTGCTGCTGTTGTTGCCCTACCTGGCTTTGCAGTTGCTGGCTTTGGGTCTTGAGCTGTTGCTGCTGTTGCTGGAGTTTGTCCCGTTCCTGAAGCAGGGTGGCGATATCGGCCCGCAGCCGCTGGGCCTGTTGGGAAATCCGCTGGAGTTGGGTCTGGGTTTTCTGAAAATTTTGGTTGGTGGTTTCCAGGCGATCGAGTACCTGATTTTCCTGATTTTTGGCCGTGGAAAGCTCCGCTTCTACCTGGGCTTTTTCCTGGCGCAGTTGCTCCAATTCTCCCTTGCTTTGACGCAAATCCCGCAAAATATCATCTAGTTCAAACACTCCCTTGCGGAGGGATTCGCTCAAGCCAAAGAGAATCCCCAGGGTTGAAGAAGAGATGAGAACGCCGGTAAAAATGGTCATGACTGTGGCCGTTTGCCGGGGACGCAGCTTAAACAGCCGCAGCCGCGCCTTGCCGACTTTGGTGCCCAGGTTATCGCCCAGGGCTGCGATCGCGCCGCCGAGCACCAAGATCGCTGCAATCAGAATGTAGGCGCTGGTCATGACAGTTAAGGGAGGAGCGATTGACCCACTAAATCGGCTTCAGGCCCACTGTAGCTTAACTTCAGTTAACCTAGGTAAATTGTTGGCTGAGGGCGACGGGATTGTGTACCGTAATTTTCTTTTTCTGGATGGAAATCATGTCTTCCTGGCGCAAATCCCCCAGCAAACGGGTCACGGTCACGCGGGTGGAGCCAATGGCTTCGGCGATCGCCTGGTGGGAGAGTTTGAGATCGATGCGAATGCCTTCCGGGGTGGGAACGCCAAAATCCCGGCATAAAATCAGCAAAAAGCTGACCAGGCGCGACCCCATGTCGCGGTGAGCCAGGGTTTCAATCATCATCTCCGTCTGCAAAATCCGCGAAGACAGGCCACGCAGCATCAACATCGACAGTTCCGGGTTTTCCTTGAGGGCCCGCTCCACATGCTCAATGGGAGCCGACAGCAACTCCACGGGCGTAAAGGCCACCGCATGGTAGAAGCGATCGGAGCGCTGGCCCGTAATCAGGGATAGCACCCCAAAGACACTATTTTCTCGCAGGAGCGCCACCGTAATCTCCTCGCCTGCCTCGTAAACCCGCGACAGTTTCACCGCGCCTTTGAGGAGGAAATACACCCGCTCTGCCGGGTCACCCGGAAAAAAAATCGTCTTACCCCGCTCGAAGGTTTCCACTACCGGCGGAAACAAGCCCCCCCCGATCTGGCGAAAGACTAGGGCCAGCGGTTGATTGTAAGCGACTGACAGTTCCATTACCATTGCGATCGCAAATTGCCCAAAAGCAAGAAATTATACTTAAATTCAAAAAATTAAATCCCATTGTTTCCCGGCGTTCAGTAACTTTGGGTACTTTTTACTGCAAAATTAATTAAGGAAAGCGACCCGCTGGTTGACTGGTTTAATAGATACTTACAGACTATCCTATCAGCCTGCCGTCAATTTACAGGAAAAATTACTGCTCAAATGGCTATGCTCGATTTAACGGGAAAAAATGCACTTGTCACAGGAATTGCCAATAACCGCTCCATTGCCTGGGGCATTGCCCAGCAGTTGCACCAAGGAGGCGCGAATTTAGGCATTACTTATTTACCCGACGAGAAGGGTCGCTTTGAAAAAAAAGTTGCAGAGCTGGTAGAACCCCTCAATCCCTCTCTGTTTCTGCCGTGCAATGTTCAAGACGACGAACAAATTGAGGCGGTCTTTGGAACCATTCAAGAGAAATGGGGCAAGCTGGATATTTTGATTCACTGCTTAGCCTTTGCCCAAAAAGAAGATTTAACCGGAGACTTTAGCCAGACCGCTCGGAGCGGGTTTAAGACAGCGTTGGAGATCAGCGCCTACTCGCTCACCCGCCTGGCCCAATCGGCCAAACCCTTGATGGCAGGAGGGGGCAGCATCCTGACCCTTACCTATTTAGGCGGCGTCAAAGTGGTGCCTAACTACAACGTTATGGGCGTGGCTAAAGCAGCTCTCGAATGCAGCGTGCGCTACCTGGCGTCGGAATTGGGGCCCAACAAATCCGGGTCAATGCCATCTCCGCTGGCCCCATTCGTACCCTGGCCTCCTCGGCGGTGGGCGGTATTTTAGACATGATTCACCATGTGGAAGAAATTGCGCCCCTGCGTCGGACAGTGACCCAAATCGAAGTCGGCAATGCGGCCGCCTTTTTGTGCAGCGATTTGGCCAGTGGCATTACGGGTCAGGTGCTTTATGTGGATGCAGGCTACGAAATTATGGGGATGTAACGCTAATCCCTTTACTTCTAAAAAACAGGCTTTAAACCATGCAAACCCGCGAAACGCCCTCGTTAGCCGCCACGAACGGCAACCCCTCACCCAGCCGGACTGCCACGGTTAAACGCACCACCAAAGAAACTGACGTACAGGTGAGCCTCAACTTGGACGGCACGGGCCAGTGTCATGCCCGCACAGGCATTCCCTTTCTCGACCACATGCTCCACCAAATCGCCTCCCACGGCCTAATCGACCTTACCGTTACGGCTACTGGAGATCTGGAAATCGACGACCACCACACCAACGAAGATGTGGGCATCACCCTCGGTCAAGCCCTTTCCCAGTCCCTGGGCGATCGCCAGGGGATTCAGCGATTTGGCCATTTTTTAGCGCCTTTGGACGAAGCCTTGGTGCAAGTGGCCCTGGACTTTTCCGGGCGGCCCCACCTGAGCTATGGCTTAGTGATTGCGACCCAGCGGGTGGGAACCTACGATACTCAACTGGTGCGGGAGTTTTTTGTGGCGGTGGTCAATCACGCCCAACTAACCTTGCACATCCGCCAACTGGATGGCATTAATTCCCATCACATTATTGAAGCCACCTTTAAGGCCTTTGCCAGGGCGTTACGCATGGCGGTGGCGATCGATCCCCGGCGGGCTGCTGGGATTCCCAGTTCCAAAGGCGTACTGTAGGGCCGGCACTCCCCGCTGCTGCCCCGAACTAGGTTAGGATAAAGCCAGAAAGTTAAGAATTGTAACGAGTTGACTGCGATTTTCGATTCCAGCGCGATCGCTCCCCGTACCCAAGCTTGGCATGCCCTATCGCCCCTGTGGCAGGGAGGAGAAGAGATAGTGCGCCAGGGGCTGCCCCATGCCCAGCTTGCTCCGGCTTGGCAAATTTTGCTGTTAGGGGACGGATCGCCCACCCGCCACCTGCGATTGTTGACAGGAGAGCCGACGGAGGTGGATGTCATTGATATGTCGGCGATCGGCATGGAGGAAGATGGGGCCCCGGCTCAAGTCCAGGCGGTTCCCCAACCGAGGTTGCGGCGGCAGGTGTGGCTGCGAACGGCGTCGGGCCAGCGTTTGGCCTATGCGGCTTCCTGGTGGGAGGCCTCTCATGTGGATGAGTATTTGCAAAATCGCTCGCTGCCCATTTGGGAGAGCCTGTCCCGCCTGCATACGGAACTTTATCGGGATATTCAGGGCATTTATTACGGGCACTCCGAGGTGCTGGCGGCGGCCTTTGAAGAGGCGGGGCCGTTTTGGGGGCGACATTATCTGTTTTGGCACGATCGCAAACCGTTGACCTTAATTTATGAAGTGTTTTCACCTTACTTGCGGAAGTATTTAGGTGAGATGAATGGTTAAATTTCGGGTCACGGGGAATAATAATTTGATGTCCGAGGGAGATGTCTGTCGCAGTTAGTATCACAGTAGGCAGGGAGCGATTCTTAAAACCCGGCGGATGTAGCTTGTTTTTTATCCCCAAGGCGCTGACAGGAGCGTGATAGCATGGGGAGACGCCATTGGTTCTGGTGGGGAACAGCCACTAGACGTAAGGGGGAAAGTCCGGTGCGAGTCCGGCGCTGTCCCGCAACTGTTAAGAATCGTAAGTTCCGTTTCTGAGTCAGGATGCCCACCAATCGCGATCGCAATTTTACGCCTGTCTGCGAGGTATGGACTGTGCTGTTTAAATCTTTTTCCCTGAAGCCAGCCTTAGCTGGTCAAAGCTGGTTGGTTCGATTCATCGTTTTAGGTGGGGCAACGCTAATTTATTGGGGATGTCTACTAATCCCGCCGCTGCCCATCACCCGCTCGCCGGCGGAACTCCGGCTAATTTTTTGAAGGATTCTTTTCTGGTTTAGCCCACCCGATTATTGGCTTAGATCACTTGGCGTTTGTGGTGGCGATCGCCTTTCTGGCTGCCCTGCAAAATCCTGGGGACTGGTGACGCCCATTGCGTTTATTGGGGCGACCATTGCCGGGGTTGGGGTTCATCTCGCGGCCATCGACCTGCCCTATCCAGAAGTCATTATTGCGGTTTCTGTGGTCGGGGTCGGAATTTTGCTGGCTCAGCATCGTCCCCTCGCTCCCTGGCTAGCAATGGCAGTTGCGATCGCGGGTATTTTCCACGGCTATGCCTATGGCGAGTCCATTGTTGGTGCAGAAATGACGCCGTTGCTAGCTTATTTAACTGGGTTTACAGCAATTCAATTGACAGTTAGTTTAACGGTTTTGGGATTAGGTAAATATTGGCAGGCATTGGCTGGAGGATACGCCCAAACATCGCGTCAGGTTGGATTTATCATCCTGGGCGTGGGGCTGGCATTTTAGCCTCAGCCCTAGTCGGCTAGTAAAAAACTGATAACAACAGGCTGTTAACTACTATGCATAAAATCCCCGTCACTGTGATTACTGGCTTCTTGGGAGCGGGTAAAACAACCCTGGTGCGTCACCTCCTGCAAAATAATCAAGGACGAAGAATTGCCGTCGTCGTCAATGAATTTGGGGAAGTGGGTATTGATGGCGAACTGCTCCGTTCTTGCCAGGTTTGTGAAGAAGATGAAACCCTGCCTGATAACATCATCGAACTAACCAACGGCTGTTTGTGCTGCACTGTTCAAGAAGAGTTTTATCCCACCATGAAAGAACTCCTCAAGCGGCGCGATCGCCTAGATTGCATCTTGATTGAAACCTCTGGTTTAGCCCTGCCGAAACCCTTGATTCAAGCCTTCCGCTGGCAGGAAATCCGCAATTACGCAACCGTGGATGGCGCGATCGCCGTCGTGGACTGTCAGGCCTTGGCGGAAGGAAAACTGGTTGGGGATTTAGACGCCTTGCAAACTCAGCGAGCGGCTGACCCAAATCTAGAGCATGAAACGCCTTTAGAAGAACTATTTGAAGATCAACTGGCCTGTGCCGATTTAATCCTGCTAACTAAAACGGATTTAGTGACGGCAAGGGAACAAATCAAGGTTAAGCAGCGGTTGAAAGCACAACTCCGGCCAGGCGTGAAAGTTGTTGCTACCCATGACGGCAAAATCGCTCCCCAAGTATTGCTGGGATTTAATGCCGCCGTAGAAGACAATTTGGCCAGCCGCCCTTCCCACGACGACGAGGAAGAACACGAACACGACGATGGTATTAATGCCGTGCAGCTCATTTCCGAGCAAGCTCTAGACCCGAAAAAGCTGATCTCAAAATTGCAGCAACTCGTTCAAAAACTAGAAATTTATCGCATCAAAGGCTTCGTAAACGTTGCCAACAAACCCATGCGTCTGGTCTTGCAAGGAGTTGGCGATCACCTTGAGAGCTACTACGATCGCCCCTGGCAAAGTCAAGAACAGCGGCAAACTCGCTTAGTGTTCATCGGGCGAGACTTAGCGCAATCTTCTATTGAAGCTGCTGTTTTCGGTTCTATCTAAAGCGATAAAAATCGCCGTTCCCTGCTTACTCAAAACCAGTTATAAAATCCAAGGACAGGCCACAATGGCGATTTTGGGCTTCGATCCGGGACGGGACAAGTGCGGCATCGCAGTGATGGCAAATGCTCAAGTCCTCCACCTGCAAGTGGTAACCTCAGCAATGGCGATCGCCACCCTAAACTCCCTCTTGCAGCAATTTCCTATTGAAAGGATGGTTATGGGCGATCGCACCACAGCTAAACAGTGGCGGCAGCAGCTCGCGCAAGACCTCACGGTCAACGTCCCCATTACGATGGTCGATGAAAGTTACAGCACCCTCCAAGCCCGCGATCGCTATTGGCAAATGTATCCGCCCCAGGGATTGCAGCGGTTCATTCCCCAAGGATTGCGGCTGCCACCCCGGCCCATTGACGATATCGTCGCGATTTTATTGATTGAGCGCTATCTCCAATCCTCGCCGGGTGCTGTATAGTATTCAAGTTGGCTGATGGTAGTGGTTTGAGCTGATGACAATCGCAGTGGAACGGCTTAGCAAAATCTACGGAACGACGGTCGCCATACAAGAGGTGACCTTTGCCGTCGAACCAGGGGAAATTGTCGGTTTTTTAGGGCCAAATGGTGCGGGGAAAACCACGACTATGCGCATCCTCGCCGGGTATCTCCCCGCCTCTTCGGGAACTGCTCGCATTGCTGGCTATGACGTTCACGAACAGTCCCTGGAAGTCCGTCGCCGCATCGGGTATTTGCCGGAAAATCCGCCCCTCTATCCCGACATGACCGTTGAGGGCTTTTTATTCTTTGTGAGTCGCATCAAAGGCGTCCGAGCCGGCGATCGCGCCGCCAAGGTCACTTCCGCCATCGCACGCTGTCAACTGCAAGACAAGCGCCAGATGCTAATCCGCAAACTCTCCAAAGGTTACCGCCAGCGGGTCGGCATCGCCCAAGCTATCGTCCACGACCCCCCAGCCATCATTCTCGATGAACCTACCGTCGGCCTCGACCCCAAGCAAATTATCGAAGTCCGCAACCTGATTAAAAGCCTGGCCGGCGATCACACCATCATCCTCTCCACCCACATCCTGCCCGAAGTGAGCATGACCTGCGATCGCGTCACCATTATCAGCCGGGGTCGGGTCGTAG
Organism: Chloroflexaceae bacterium; assembly: GCA_012031815.1. Taxonomy (GTDB): domain Bacteria; phylum Cyanobacteriota; class Cyanobacteriia; order Cyanobacteriales; family JAAUTE01; genus JAAUTE01. The sequence goes on along the minus strand of JAAUTE010000026.1, from coordinate 8,690 downwards.
CTACCGATACGCCCAGCAACCTCATGGCGCAATTGGGCAACAGCGGCGGCTATTATTTAGAAATTGAGGGCGATATTGCGGCAATTCAATCCCAATTGTCAACTATTCCCGGTGTTTTAAGCCTCGAAGCTAGCGCCAGTACCGAAACAGCCTTGGCCAACAGCAATCGTCATTGTCTCAAGCTCGCCACCGCCCCCAATAGCGAGCCTGGAGCTGAAATTGCCGCTAAAATCGTTAACTGCGGCTTGGGATTGCTAGAAATGCGCCGCCTTCGTCCTTCCCTGGAAGAAGTTTTTCTGGAACTGACAACCCAAGAAACTTACGCCGATGCTACTCCCCAACCAGTGCCTAACGATGATGCGATCGCTGGGGACGCAAGCTAGCAAAAATAATCAAAGCAATCCCCAGATTAATCAAAACATCCGCCAGATTAAACACCGGAAAGTTAATTAAGCGAAAATCCAAAAAGTCAACCACGTAGCCGAACAAAAAGCGATCGATGCCATTGCCGAAGGCTCCCGCTAAAATGCAGCCAAAGCCAAGCTGTTCAACTCCAGGCAACTTCGGGCCCAACCAGCCGTAAGCGATTAACCCCAGGCTGACCAGCAACGATAGCCAGCGCAACCACCCTACCCCGCCCCGAAAAAAACTAAACGCCGCCCCTGTGTTTGTGACGTAGGTGAAATGAAACACTTCACTCCACAGCGGCCAAGTCGTTCCCACTTCGCCAAATGCCTGTACGACCCAATACTTAGTGATTTGGTCTAAGCCCAGACCAACCAAAAGCCACAAGCCAAAAATAATGATTTTTTTTCATTCCTCTAGGGTTACTCGTCCCAGCGATAAGAAGCCGACCCTGATGCGAGAAAACCTGGGAGGCGCCTTTCCCGCCCCTAATAAAACAGTAGCTTACGGAAAAAATAAGCTGCGACAGCCACAAAACATACCAGGATAATTTGACCCGGAATCGGCTCGCTCGAATAGACCCGCAGCAATTCCCAGAGATTATCGCTGCTCAATCCCATTTCCGGCGCGACTTCCAACCAGCTTGCTCCCGCCAAATAGACGATACCGCACAGATGGATGGCGAGCAATCCGGCCAGGGCGCTCAAGGCCAGCCATTCTAGCTTCGGACGCTGACGAAATGCTAACCACCCGCTCAGCCAAGCTCCAGGAATAAAGCCGAGTAGATAACCAAAGCTAGGCTCGCGAAAATAGTCCAAACCGCCTCCCTGGGCAAAAATTGGCAGCCAAAACAGTCCTAAAATTACGTAGGCAACTTGTGAGACCGCTCCAGCATTGCGACCGGCGATACAGCCGGTGAGCAACACCGCGCCAATTTGAGATGTAATTCCCAAGGATTCAACGGCTAAACCTCTCTCTGCCCATTGCCAAGGGGGATTGGTGATAAAAATTTCGATAAATGTACCTGCGATCGTCAGCAATAAACCAACTAGGGCCCAAAGGAATTCATTAGGAGCAGACACAGTTACTCGCTTAGTTCAGTTAAGGTCATGCTTAATTTTAGTGGTTTGGGGGACTTTGTCGCTAAAGACGGACTTCTGTAAGCGTTTTATCCCGCCGCTTCTTAAAATATCAAAATAGCTCTTTATAAAAAATAAAGATGGCTTTTATCTGTAGAGATCTGTGATATTTGTTGATTTATTCGCTTTTATCCGAGGCTAGACCCATTAGCAATTAAGCGGTTTGGCTGCTTGCGTTGTTGACTTTATGGGCTACCATTTTCACTCAGAGGCAGTATTTTTAACCGGCGACCATAAAAATTAATAACAATGATGATTGCCCAGCCGAGTTTTCAGTAGGATTTCTCGACTCCTAGCGCGATCGCAAACCTTAAGGATGAACTATTGTCCGAGCCTGGGACAAAGTGTCTAACCCCCTATGATCCCATCCCGAAAAGCTTTACCTATCCTTAAGGAAACCGTGGTACGATCTGGTCTCGAATCGGCCTGGCGCAAAAATCAAGCCAGCTTCTCAAATTGAGAGTCGAGGTTTAACAAGCCCAACTCCTAAGCAGGTCGCACGAGAGCAAGTTTCATTTTCATTGATAACTGACGAGGATTATATGACTTTTAACAATCCAGCCCAACGTAAACTCTCCTATGGTTTGTCTCTGGTGGCTCTGACGCTGACGCTGACGGGTTGCCCCAGTGCCAACAATACGGCAAACGCTCCCGACGGAGGCACCGGCACCGAAACGACCTCTGGAGAAACTACCACGTCTGACTTGTCAGGAACGGTCATCATTGACGGTTCTAGTACGGTATTTCCGGTTTCGGAAGCCATGGCCGAGGAATTTGGTAACACTAATCCCAACGTCCAAGTAACCGTTGGTTCATCGGGGACAGGGGGCGGTTTCAAAAAATTCTGTGCCGGTGAGACCGACATGTCTGGGGCTTCGCGGCCGATTAAGCAAGAAGAAATCGACCTATGTGCCCAAAACAACATTGAGTACGTGGAGCTTCCTGTCGCTTTCGACGGAATTTCCATCGTCGTCCACCCAGAAAATGATTGGGCCACTTGCTTAAGCACCGATGAGCTGAAAGTCATGTGGGAACCAGCAGCGGAAGGCACCATTAACAACTGGAATCAAGTCAAGCCTGAGTTTCCCGATCAAACCCTCACCCTCTCTGGCCCAGGAACCGATTCGGGAACCTTTGACTACTTCACTGAAGCCGTTGTCGGTGAAGGCGGAGCTAGCCGGGGTGATTATGCCGCCAGTGAAGATGACAACGTGATCGTTCAAGGGGTCATTGGCGATAAAGGCGCTCTGGGTTACTTTGGCTTCGCTTATTTTGAAGAAAATAAAGACGCCTTGAAGGTCGTTCCCATCAAAAACGAGGCGGGAGAGTGTATTGAGCCTTCCCGTGAAGCGATCGCTGATGGGACTTACAACCCCCTAGCTCGTCCTATCTTTATCTACGTTAGCAAGACAGCTCTGGAAACCAAGCCTGAGGTCAAGGCCTTTGCTGAATACGTGACCGATCCTGCCCAGTCTGAATTAATTAACGAAGTTGGCTATATCGCTCTACCAGACGATATCATCGCCAAGGTTCAGACTCGCTTGCAAAGTGCCACCGTCGGCTCGATTTTTGAGGGCGGTTCTTCCTTAGGCGTCAAGCTCGCTGATAAGCTCTAAACCCTAGGGCTTGTCTAGGGCGATCGTAACCGCCTATGCTCATAGAGAGAGGCGATCGCGCCTCTCCTCCCCTGAAAAGCAGGCGTTTTTCCCGAACTCAACCTGGATTGTAACGATGACAGCCGAACTCCGTCTAAGCCGTTCTGAACTGTGGCAGCCCAACCGCAACAAAAACAAACTTGTTGAAAACACCGTTAAAGCCATCACTGCGGCCTTTGCCTTCGTTTCTGTGATTGCAACCTTTGGCATCGTGCTGACCTTGATTGTTGAGACCATTCACTTTTTTGGAGTAGTCTCGCCGTTACGATTTATTAGCGAAACCCGATGGACACCGTTGTTTAGCAGCGCTCAGTTTGGCATTATTGTGCTCATTAGCGCCACGCTGCGAACCGCTGGTATTGCTATTTTGGTCGCCCTACCCCTCGGTTTGCTCTCGGCCATTTGTCTCAGCGAATATGCCGGCGTCCGGGTTCGCAAAATTCTCAAACCTCTGCTGGAAATCCTGGCGGGCATCCCGACGGTGGTCTTTGGTTACTTTGCCCTCACCTTAGTCACGCCACAATTGCTACAACCGTTAATTCCTGGTCTGTCCGGGCTGAACGCCCTAAGTGCTGGCCTCGTGCTGGGACTGGCGATTATGCCCCTGGTCACCTCCCTCAGCGAGGATGCTATTTATGCCGTTCCGCGCAGTTTGCGAGATGGGGCCTATGCCTTGGGAGCGACCAAGCGCGAGACCATTATTGCAGTGGTACTGCCCGCCGCCCTGTCTGGCATTGTTTCTTCGCTGATTCTCGCCGTTTCTCGGGCTATTGGCGAAACCATGATCGTGACCCTGGCTGCCGGTCAAACGCCAAATTTGGGCATCGATCCCACGGTTGCGGTGTTAACAATGACAGCTTATATTGTGCAAATCTTTAAAGGAGACGCGCCCGCAGGCTCGATTGCCTATTTATCTGCCTATGCGGTGGGCATGACCCTATTTGTCATGACGCTGCTCCTTAATATTTTTAGCTTCTGGTTTGTTCGCCGTTTTCGGGAGAAATACGAATGATTGCCCAAACTCCTCCATCCCCCGAATCTGCTTCGGTTGCTGCCGAGCGCCCCTATTATCCCAACACATCTTGGCGTTACGGCTTGGATCGCCTGTTTGTGATTGCTATCTGGTCGGCGATCGCCATCGCTATCGCGGCCTTAGGGCTGCTACTGTTCGATATTTTATTGGACGGACTGCCTACGCTCAGTTCACAGTTTCTTCAAGGGTTTCCCTCGCGCAGTGCCGAGCGAGCTGGAGTTTATCCCGCCTTACTAGGAACGATCTGGGTCATGCTCGTTGTAATGTTCGTTTCCTTCCCCTTAGGGGTTGGCGCTGGCATTTATCTGGAAGAATTCGCCGAAGACAATCTTTTCACCCGGCTGGTGGAGATCAACATCAACAACCTGGCGGGCGTTCCTTCCATCATCTACGGCTTGCTGGGACTTTTTCTGTTTGTGCGGCTGCTCGCACCCATTACCGGCGGTCGAACTGTTCTCTCTGGCGGGTTGACCCTGGCACTGTTGATTTTGCCCGTGATTATTGTTGCCACCCGCGAAGCCCTTAGAGCAGTCCCCGACAGTTTGCGCCAGGGGGGCTATGCCCTGGGTGCGACCCGCTGGCAAGTCATTTGGGAACAGGTGTTTCCCATTGCCCTACCGGGAATTCTCACGGGCACCATTTTGGGACTCTCCCGAGCCATCGGTGAAACTGCCCCTTTGATTGTGGTGGGAGCCGTTGCCTACATTTCCTTTGTCCCGGAAGGGTTGCAGAGTGCCTTTACCGTCCTGCCCATTCAAATTTTTAGCTGGGCCTCCCGGCCGCAACAGCCATTCCATGCGATCGCTGCCTCTGGCATTATCGTGCTGATGATTGTATTGCTGTTAATGAATGGCGCGGCGATTTATCTACGCAATCGGTTTCAAAAAGAGCGCCTTTAAGTTGAGGCCAGTTGCCAGGAAAATTTAACGGCTGATGGCTGTTTGTGATTGAATCGCTCAAAACTAGCAAGTGATTAGGGTAAAAATCATGGATTCTAATACACCTCTCCCCAACGGCACAAGTGAAGTTGTCCTGCGTGCTAAAAAGCTCAATGTTTACTATGGTTCCAACCGTGCAGTGCGGGACGTAGACCTGGATATTTCAGAAAATACTGTCGTTGCGTTTATTGGCCCCTCTGGCTGCGGCAAAAGTACGGTTCTGCGCTGTTTTAACCGCATGAATGACCTGATTGCAGCCGCCAGGGTTGAAGGAAGCATTACTTTTCGGGATGATGATATTTACGCCCCGAATGTTGATGCGGTCGAGTTACGCAGCCGCATTGGTATGGTTTTTCAGCGGCCCAATCCTTTTCCTAAGTCGATCTATGAAAATATCGCTTTTGGAGCCAGAATTAACGGTTATAAGGGCAATATGGACGAACTAGTGGAGCAGTCCCTTCGTAAGGCGGCCCTCTGGGATGAAGTTAAGGACAAGCTTAAGCAAAGCGGACTAGCCCTTTCCGGCGGTCAGCAGCAGCGCTTGTGCATTGCCAGGGCGATCGCCATTTCCCCAGAGGTGATTTTAATGGACGAACCTTGCTCGGCTCTTGACCCCATTTCCACCTTGAAAGTAGAAGAGTTAATCCAGGAACTCAAACAGCAGTACACAATTATTATTGTGACTCACAACATGCAGCAAGCCTCGCGAGTTTCTGACCACACCGCCTTTTACAATGCCGAAGCGACGGAAAAAGGCAACAAAATTGGTTACTTGGTCGAGTATGACCGCACCGAGGTGATCTTTCAAAACCCCGCTCAGCAAAAGACTCAGGAGTACATCAGCGGTCGTTTCGGGTGATGGGAAATAACGCCTGAGTCGATTGCTTTATCGTCCAGGCTGCTGTCTAAATCAAACAATTATTGTTTTCGGCGTTTCTTAGGGTTCCGATTAGAGTAGATACGAAAACGCAGCGCCTATCATTGGGCCTGCTTCGTAGTGAAATTGTCAACCTACCGAGTCGCCCAACTGTATTTCCGTTTAAATCAAATCTCACACTGCGGATAGGAGGGTTGGTCATAGAGACGGTAAGAAGAGTTGTTGAAGCGTCAATAACAACATCACTTTCAAGCTGATTCCAGCTAGGGATAGTATCGGGTTCGGTAGTTGCCGGATGAGCCACCCACTCTACCCGATCGCCATTGTCCCGGAAGCTTGCTTGCCAGGTCACTTTATCTCTTTTAGCATTACTTTGAGCAAACAGCATGGCTCGATAAACCTGATTGTTTGAAGAAATTAACCGCTGGCGGTTTAAAAAGCCAATCAAATTAGGGGCTGCGATCGCGGTCAAAATCCCTAAAATGATTATTCCTGCCAGGACTTCAATCAATGTAAACCCTTGATTGGCTGGATTTGCTATCTTAATCTTCATATAAACACTCCTAACAAAGTTCAAGGGATATTGGGATATGACTAGAAGAAAAGAAATCTAAGTAGTATTCGCTGATGGTAAGCCGCCTAAATAAATGGTTAGTTGATAGAGCCTTCTCCTCTCACCTCAACTCTTCCTCTGGGAAAAAATGGATCAAATTGAGCGCTATGAGATGGGGTAGGGTCGTCATTAATTCGAGCCAGTGAATTACCGCGCAGGAATACTCTTGCGATCGTAGCAGCTCGGTTAACGCAGGCATAAAAACTTGCTGTTTGGAATGAAGCAGGAATGAATGCATAGTTGGGAACTGCCGTAAATGCCGGCTCAGGACAAGCTTCTAGAGGCAGACTAGTGCTTGTGCTTTGATCAATAAAATCAACTAATACTCTTCGTGTTTCATTCAATTCATAGTTTTCAGCAAAACTTCTTTGCCAGTTGAAAAATCTTTGGTCAAGAGTTCCACCACTGCCGAAGGGAAGGTAGCCTCGGTCTCTTGCCAGCCCTGCAATATCGTCATCTGGATCGTCTCCGTTTTCATCGATATAATCCCCCGTAACAGGGTTTCTCACGCCATCTCTGATCTGAAAACGTTCAATACGAGAGGTATTAGACCAGGTTTCATCGTCATCTATCACTAGATAATAGGCGACTAAAGAGTAAACAAAAGTATCGTCACATGTTTCGCTTGCCGCCTCAGGGTTTGGGCATCCGCCGCCATTGAGAGCGATCGCATTTTCAATCTCCTGTCGTTTCCAAAAAACAAGGACAGGAACTCTGTTCACATCAGCTGGAAGTTGACTACAGTTAGGAGTTGCAGGCGGCGCGGGAGGTGGTGTGCTGCAAGTCGTTGTTTGATAGCTGGCCGTTAGTGCCGCCAATCCATCCCGGTCATAGATATATACAGCTTGTTGTAAATCTCTAGCAATAAATTGCAAAGCAGCTTGAATTTCCTGCTGAGAATTAGCTTTAACTTCTTCGTCTCGTTGGGTTTGTATGATCTGGAGCGCTGCCCCCAAAAGAGGAGCAATAATTAACGAACCAATCAAGGCAGCAACTAATATTTCTGCTAATGTAAATCCTTGCTGTAGCGTGGTTGAGCCAGTCCCGTTATTCAGGGTCTTTATCCAGCAATTCAAGAAGAGCTTTCTAAAATTCATTTTTGTATTCCCAACTTAGATAAGGTCATCTTCAAATACGGCGAGTTAGTTGCAGCCATTCACAGGGTCTAAGCGAAAACACAGGTTGTTGTAGTTATCTTGAGCTGCGTCAATTTCTGTCGTTAGTTGTACTAAAGGTCGCTGAGGATCGAGTACGAGACCCTGATTGCCGACGGGATTAGTATCAAGCGTCCCTCCCGACTCAAAGGCGAATGCCTGATAAACGCGAATGCCTAGCCGATAGCCCAGGTTAGGAGCGGGCATTGCTCCACCATTCCCATTAAATCCCGCTGCCTGAATAAGCATGTCCCCTTCCCCATCAACAGTACAGAAACCGTCACTATCACCATCGATACAGTACAGTTGAAATGCTGTCGATGTTGGACTCGCACAGGGAGCACTAGCCACACAAGTTAGAGTTCCAGCACTGGGAGCCGCAACTGATCAGGAATGACGGTAGTACTAATCGGTGGAGCAATGACTGACCCGGCTCTCAGTCCATCCACATAACTCCGAGCCGCTTCTGCTGCCCGCTCTAGCCTTCTCGCCTGAACCCGAGTCGCGATCGCCACTCCAAGGGCCGGGGTAATTGCAATTACCATGATACTAACCATAACAATGGCAGCCAGGGTTCGACCAAAGTAAAGCCAGTGGGAACGGGTTTGAGCTTTAAATTCCAAGGTTTATGAGCATCCATCCTGAGCCTCCAGTACAACCAAGTTTATCTAGTCATTATTCGGCACAATCCCCCCCGCCGCCTGGCCGCTCGTAACTCGTAGGAGCACCAAAATTCCCTGGAGAGGTTTGCTCGAAAGCACAGAGAAGGGTTTCTACCCAATCGTCGTCGCGGGCGACCTCCCGCACAAAATCATTGGGGAGGAGTGCTTGGGGTAATGGTAAAACGAGATGCTAGCAAATCCGGCTGCTGTGCCA
>JAAUTE010000246.1 GCA_012031815.1 Chloroflexaceae bacterium | reverse complement strand
GCCGCCGCAGGCCCAGGTTTCCTCGCTGCCACAATTGATAGCCCACTACTGCTAGCAGCAAGACCGCAGGCAGATAGTAGTAGAGGCCGCTCAGCCACCAGAGGGGCAAGCCGACCAGATTTGCGCAGACAAAGCGTTCGGCTAAGGTTAATGCCTGCCAGCGAATCCAAGGCCCCGAAAATAGGGTTTCCGGGGTGGCAACTGTTGGCTTGGAAATTTTTGGCTCCATCGATCAATGTTTGGGGTTGTTTGAGGGGACTTATTGGACTTCTAGCAGGTCGCGGGGCTGGCCGTAGCGATAGCCTTCGCTGCGGGATTCGATGCCATTGACCACCAACCCGGCAATGCGGGCGTTGTGCTGCTCCAATTGCTTGAAGCTATCCATGGCCGAGAAGCGATCGCTCTTGCCGGGGCGAACCACAAACAGCACGTTGCGGATAGCGGCACTCATCAGCAGCGGTTCCACGGAGAGGCTCACAGGGGCACTATCCACCAGCACATAGTCATACTCCGATTGCCCGGCGCGATCGAGAGAATCCGTAAAGCCGCCCCGCGCGCAAAATTCACAGACCTTATCTTTGGGAATTAAGGGCGCTGGCAGCAGATCCAGCCCCGGTTGCAGGGGAACGGGGCCCTCATTGTTCGCCGCTCCCAACCGCCGCGTTAAATCTCCCCGCCGCAGGTCGCCATCCACCAGCAGCACCCGGAAGCCCAAATGCACCAACCCCAGGGCCAGGCCCAGGGTAACGGTGGTTTTGCCCTCGCCAAAGGTAGCGCTGGTTACCAGCAGACGATTGCTCTCCAACAGCAAAGATTGAATGACCGTCGCCAGGCGCTGGAATTCCAGGTCGATGTCTCCGCTGCGTAACATGCGCTCAGCAGACTGCTTGAGGCGGGCAATATTCACCAGCACAGGCAGTTCCACCTGGGTCAGATCCCTCGGTCGCAGCAAGGGCTTGCGGGATTCCAGGGCTGCCACCAACCCCGCACTGCCAAACAGGACCGCCAACAGCCCTCCCAACTGGATCAGCTTCAGGTTCGGCTCCGACGGCACTGACCCTACCGCGACCCCATCTAAAATTTGAATGTTGGGATAGGCATTGAAGGGATTGGTACGGGACTGCTCCAATTGGGCGATCGCGCCTTTGTAGAGGCTTTCTGCCACTTCATAATTGCGCTGCAAGGCCAGTAAACGCTCTGAATTCTGAGAAATTGCCCCTAATTCTGCGGTCAAGGTCTGGAGCTGCTGGGCCATCTGCTGAGCCTGTTGCTGAAGGCCAGTGGTAGCAATTTGGGCGTCGAGCAGGTCATTAATCATCCCCAAGCGGCTGTCGGCGGCAACGGTGTTGCCCAAGGACGTATCAATCCCAGTAGCATCGGGAATCACGGCGCTCAAGCGCTGCTGCATTGTACTTGCAACTGGTCGCGCCGGGCCAGCACCCGCTGGACGCGAGGGTGGGCATCGGTGTAGTTGCCGCGCACGTCAGCCAGCTCGGTTTGCACTTCCGCTAATTTGCCGCGAAAAGCTTGGTATTCGTCATCCTCCGCCAGACGCAGGGCTTGAATCGCCTGCTGGGGGCCCATGCCTAAATTATTGGAGATAGCAGCTACCTGGGTTTCCTGGGCGCGACTTTGGGCGAGGGTGCGGATGCGCTCGGCCCGCAAGTCATTAATGGCCGCCAGTAAGCCCTGCTGCTGTTCGCCCACGTCCACAATGCCTGTAGATTTGCGAAAGGATTCTAAGGCTTGCTGGGACTTTTCCAGAGAAATTAGGGCGCCGTTTAACTCGGCTTGTGCATATTGCTCCCGCACTTGCATATCCTGTCGGCGCAATTCGTCAAGGCGCTGTTGATAGGCATTAATTAAGCCTTCCAGACGTTTCTGGGCCAGCTCCGGGTTAGGAGCCGTCGTTGTCAGGCTCAAGGTTGTGGATTGTTCCCCTGGAACCACTTCAAATAGACCCCGATAGCTTTCCACCGTAGGATAGAGTTCCTGCTCCGGATCGGCTGCCAGGGCCCGCCCAATGACGAGATTGCTGTTTAACACCGACATTTGCAAGTTCAGGGGATTAATTTCCCGCGAAAAGCCTAACTTGCCGTCGTCTTGAATGTTCCCTAGGGTTCCCAAGTTGGTATTGATATCAATGGTTTTGACGGGCATGTTGAGTTTGGCGCTGGCTGTCCACTCCGGGGAAAAACTTTTTGGTAGTTCTCCAGGGAATAAACCGTCGCAGCGGCGATCGCTGCATTCAATCCCAGTAAGGGGAGCCAATGTCTGCCGAGAAGGGTTTTTAGTTGGTTCATGAGTCCAAGCCATCCAGTGAGTTCTGCAGGGGAAAATCGCCCCAGACCCCCGCAAGGAGCTAGAGCAGCTTTCACACCCAAATTGCCAATTAAGAACTTATTTCGTCGAAAAACTGGTTAGAAATTGTCGCCTTGCGGTTGCCAGCGCCGCGGGGACTTAGCTCGAACATAGCCCCGCAGCCCTAGGCGCAAGACCTCGCGACCGGCCTCAGGGGAGAGAACGCAAAGGCTCCGGCGCAGAATTTTTTCCAGGGTATCGGGGGGAGTGCGTCCGAGGGCTAGACTTTCCCGCAGCGAGAGCCAGGCCAGATTCAAAGCCCCTAATCCAGAGCCTTGGGTGCGCTCCATGGCCTTGAGGCAGCGGTATTCTAGATCCTGATTCACATCAAAACGCGCTGAGAGTCCCGTGCGAGCCGCCCCTTGATTGATAAAGGCTGCCGTATCTTCTCGTTCTTGAATCAGATAATCCAAATTGTCATTGCGGGCCTGTTTGTTGTTGCCGTGGATGCGGTAGAACATCAAGGGTTCATTAATACAGCCAACTTCGCCATAGAAAGGGATGATCGCCCCTAAATAGGTATCAGCGGCAGCGGCTCGCCGGCTAGGAATCGGTAGTGCCTGCCAGAGAACTTCCCGGCGATAGGCTAGGGACGAGGTGATGCCAAACCCGTAGCGCCCCCAGCGCAGCAATAGGTTCCGCACGTCCCCTTGGCTGTAGCGACGCGGCCCCACACCAATGCGATGATTGTTGCCATCAACCACAATGCGACCGTGGGCAATTTGCACCCAGCTCGGATGGGCCGCAAAGGCGGCAACGACCTTCTCCAATTTTTGGGGATGATAATAATCGTCCGCATCCAGGAGACAGACAATTTCTCCCCGCGATCGCCTAATGCCGGCGGTAATTGCCGCCCCCTGGCCGCTGTTGGACTGGAGTAAGGGAACCACCCGTCCTGCATAGGCAGCCAGGATCTCGCGGGAATTATCCGTAGAGCCATCATCAACCACGATCAGTTCCCAGTGGGGATAGGTTTGGGCGAAAACGCTTTCAATGGCCTGGGCTAGAAACCGACCGTAGTTATAGTTATCAATGACAACGCTGACCAGTGGCTGCATAAGCGTAGTAAATTATTGTAGTTTTTAGTTGGCCTAGCAAAAAAGCGATCGCGCTAGCAAACAGCAAAAATGCAGGTGAAGCCGACAAACCTTTGTGTGGCTTACAACTGCACCCATCCAGGGAACATAAATTGAATTGATCTGACTCTGGAGAAAGCTTTCCTTAAAAAAGTTGATGCCATCCGTAGACACACGGATTCCGTTGCGTAGGGTTGAAAGAGTGCACGCCAAGTGTCTTCTCAATCAAGCCTCAGTGACCCTGCCACTGCGAAATGAACTCGTTTATCAGGTTTTAGCGGCCATACCCGCGCCAGTGGAGCCTTGTTGGGCTTCGTTTTTTGCTTAAGTGATAATGCTGGGACTTGCCGGAACACCCGAATTGTATACGAGTTTTTACTGGGCTGTCCAGGGTTTTTGCAAAAACTTCGGAGCGGCTCTAAAATAACCGCGGCACCAGGCTTGTGCCTAAAGGCTGCGGAGAAAACTAGGTCGATCGTTGAGCTTAAGGTCATCTATCGTCAAATTCTGGCGTGGTCTGTACTTAGGTATGCTAATTGGGAAGCCAGGGTCTTAAATCCTCCCAGGGAATTACTTCTGGGTCAGGGTGGCACTTTCTCGAGGTTTTGCCCATTGGCTCTCCCCCTAGGCAGGTCGATCGCCGCTTGGCGTTAGCGCTGTTGGTGCTGTTCTAGTAAGGCGATCGCGCGGGGTTTGTAGAGGAGATAAAACAGAGATTCAATGTAGCGCAGCATATCCTCCCGTTTTTCCTTGGAGGTAAAGTTCCAAAAGCCGTAGATACGGGCCAGGCTGAGCAGGCGAGTGGTGTGAATTTTCCAGGTGTAGGTACTAAACACCCGCTCCATGGCCCGTTGGGAAATCTCAGTCCAATAGTGTGGATTCTGCTGACATTTAGCGACAAACTCCAGCAGTTTAGCCGCAGTTTCTTCCAGATTAGTGGGGTTAATATAAAACCCGTTGTATTGGTCTTGAATAATTTCAATGGGCCCGCCAAACTGGGTGGCAAAGGTTGGTAACCCGGAAATCATCGCTTCCAAAATGGTCAGACCAAAGGCTTCAAATAAAGCCGGCTGCACAAAAATTCCCTGGCGATCGCCAATGAGGCGATAAACTTCCCCTGAATCACTTTTAGGCAGGCGAACTCCCAACCAGCGAATTTTTCCTGCCAATTGATACTGTTCAATGAGATGGTAGAGTTTTTCAATTTCTTCGCGCTCTTCGTTGTCGGTAGATTCAGAAACGTGGAGTTTTCCCGCAACTAAAATCAGATTGCAATGTTCTTGCAGTTCGGGCGATCGCCCATAGCATTCCGCCAGTCCTGTCAGGTTTTGATGCGGTCGAGGCGAGCCATTGAAAAAATCGGCCGCTTGCGGGGATCGTCTAATTTGCCGAAGGTCTGTGGGGGGTCGTCTAAGGTAAACAACAATTCCTCCAGGCGATCGCTTTTGGTTGTCTACCCGGTCTTCACTGCGGGTATAGGGGAAATAAACGCTTTCATTAACGCCCGGCGGAACCACATTAAACTTTAGGAGAAAATAACTCAATGCCTTTAACCACGTGATAGAGGCCGGGCATGGTAAAACTTTCGTAGGATTCATACTGTCCTACACTATCCGGGCGTCCGACAATTTCCTGGTAGGTGCTGCTAATAATGCAGTTGGCAGCATTCATGGCAATCAAATCTGCCGTGAACTGCAACGAGAAATGATAGTTGCTCTCCAAATCCTGCCAATAAAGGTTACTAAATAAATACTTGGACTTTTCTAAGGCGTGGGCAACATTAAATTGGGTGACTTTAAGCCGCCGCGCCAGTAAAAACGCCACCAAATTGCCATCGGAATAGTTGCCAATAATGAGATCGGGATGGCCCTGCAACTCGGCGGACAACTCTTTCTCCGCATCAATGGCAAAGGTTTCCAGGTAGGGCCAAATTTCAAAGCGAGAAATCCAATGCTGCGTGAGCTTGGGATTAAATTCTCGCAGGGAAACCCGTAAAATCCAGGCATTATCCGTGCCATGCACCCGCTCTAATCGTTCGTTGCAGCGCGTCCCCTCACTATCGGGAATCAGCCGCGTGAGAATAATCACCTTGGGTTGAATATTCAGCCCCTCTAAGCCCGCTAAATAAATATCTTCCTGCAACTGCTTCTCTAAACTTCTGGCCTGGTCGAGGACGTAAACCACCTGACCGCCGGTATCAGGACGGCCCAAAACCCCTTCTTGTCCAAACCAGCCGTGGATGGATACCAAAACAATGCGGAAGATCATGGGAATGCGGGACAAAAAGGCCTCCAGCACGCCATCATCGGGAGAATCAATCAATTCATCGAGAATTTC
>JAAUTE010000245.1 GCA_012031815.1 Chloroflexaceae bacterium | reverse complement strand
AAACCACAATCCCTGGTGCTAACCGTTCCCCGTTAGATAGCTTTGAACCCTACCGCAACTGGTTGAATGCGGCTTGCGAAACCTGGGCCATTCCCAGAATTCAACTGTTGGACGAACCGACGGCCGCGGCCCTGGGATACGGCACCGCAGGCATGGAAATGTTGCTCGTTGTTGATTTTGGCGGCGGTACGGTCGATCTATCGCTGGTACAGCTCGATTTGGGCGATCGCGCTCAAAAAACCCAAGGATTCGTCCTCAAGTGGGGGGACAAACGCCTCGGCAACAATCCTAAGCAAAAGCCCAAACTGGCTCGCGTCCTTGCCAAAGCCGGACAAAACCTGGGCGGTTCCGATATTGACAACTGGTTAGTCGATTATTTTACCGAAACTCAGAAGTTACCCAAAACTCCCCTGACTCTCCGCCTGGCCGAACGCTTAAAAATTGCCCTTTCGTCTCGCCCCAGCGCCAAAGAAGCCTATTTTAACGACAAAACCCTAGAAAGTTACCAATTGGCCCTCGATCGTACCCAGCTCACCCAAATTCTCCAGCAGCACCAGTTTTTTGAGCGCCTCGACGATTTAATGGTGCGAGTGTTGCAGCAAGGACAGCGCAACGGCATCGAAACCAGCGACATTGACGCCGTGCTACTCGTCGGCGGAACTGCCAGATGCCCGCCGTGCAAACCTGGGTGCGCCAATATTTCCCTGAAGCTAAAATTCGCCAAGATCGCCCTTTTACGGCCATTGCCAGCGGTGCGCTCCAGCTTGCCCAGGGATTTACCCTCAAAGACTTCCTGTATCACGGCTACGGCATCCGCTACTGGAATCGCCGAGAAAATTGCCACAGTTGGCATCCCCTGATTGAGAGCGGCCAGCCCTATCCCATGAGCGAACCCGTGGCGTTAACTCTCGGAGCCTCCCTGGACAGACAGCCCAGCATTGAGCTAGTCATCGCCGAATTAGGCTCGGAAACCTCCAAAACTGAAGTTTTTTCGATGGCGATCGCCTAGTAACCCGGACTTTAGCGGCGGCTGCCACCGTTGTTCAGCCCCTTAACGACCGAGAAGGAGCTAGAACTATTGCAACCCTGAATCCTCCTGGATTTCCTGGACAAGACCGGATTAAACTGCAATTTTGGGTAGATGAACAGCGGTTTTTGCGGGCCACGGTGGAAGATTTGCTCACCCAGGAACGCCTCCTCAACGGGCAAAAAGTCGCTCAATTGCAGTAAGTTGACGGTTTTCTAGGGTGTATGGAGCTGAAGTGCCGTCCAGATTGTCCAGCCATCTACTAGCAGCAGTAATCCGGTAAAAATGAGCAAAATCAAGTACATCCAGGGTTGAGCCAGGGGGCGAATATCTCTGGTGTCAATTCCTGTCTGAGCTGCCACGATCTTGACCAATTGAGCAAACCCAACCACCCGCATCGGCAGCAAGTAGGCCCGCTCGCGATCGCGGGTGACAAAATAATAGACCAAGCCGCCCTGACCCGTGGTTCTCAGCTTTAAATCCTGAATTTCCTCCCAAGCCAGCGACCAGCCCCGCCGCAGCCACCTGGCAATCCAGCCCGGATAGGTGACTTGAATTTGTTCCCCATCCACAATGACCCGCTCGCTCAACGCCCCATACAGCACCACCGCCCCTAGCCCCATAGCAATCCACAACCCACTGCTAGGAATCGGTGCCTGAGACGCCTCCGCCAAAAACGGCAGCGGTAGGGTGAGGGCCACATAAAGGAGTTGCAGCGTCAGGCGAATCAGGGGTGAAATGCGAAAAATTCGAGAATCCGATGCAGAAATCATAGAAATAGTCATTAATCCAGGAAACCCCTAGGCAAAAATCCAGTCACTAATCGGCCACCGTCCACCAGGTTACCGCAAAGGGCTGTTGTGGCTCGTTTGCCTGCTGCTGATACTGAACGCGGATTTTGTAACGCCCTGTAGTAGGAATGCGGCAGAAGATGTGTTCCACGCTGTCGGCGGCACTGTCAGAAGCACAGACGCTTTGATTCGTATCGCCAGCCTCGGCAGGCAGGAGGTAAAGATTGAGATTATTCAAGCCCCGGTCTTTAAAGCTCTCGCCCACATCGTAGCGCTCGTTGCCGTTGCGATCGCTCAACTCCACCCGCCTGTCCCAAGCCAGCGTCATGGCGGCAAAGCTCTCTTGCTTCAAGGGTTTAGCCAGGAGGTAATCCACAGAACCGTTAAGGTTGAGGCTGCCGTAATCCCAGCCCTTAGCCGGAACCGCAGCTTGGGGACGCCACTGGCCCGCACTAAAGAGTTGATAGGCGCGGAAAGCATTAAGATGGCCCGTTCCCATCTGTATGTCCAGAGGAATTTGGGAATTGCGATAGGCGTCTGATTCCAGCCAAGTGCGGTTTTGTTTGTCCAGGATGGTGCGCCTCATGCCTAAGAGCAGTCCGTCTCCCCGGTCTTGCATCTTGTCGGCGGCATTGAGAAATACGGCCTTCATCACTTCGTGGCGGCGGGAATCTAAGCTCCAGTCCCTGCGCTTCTCTCGCAAGGCGCGATCGCCATATTCCTGCAACAGGGCCACTGAGGCAGTGATGTGGGGCGTAGCAAAGCTGGTGCCGCTCACCTGAACCACCTGGCCATCTTGCTTGCGAACGGCGATTTTGCTGCCCGGTGCCACTAAATTCACGGCTCGCCGGGTGCCGGCATTGATCTCGCGCTTAATTAAATTCCGGCCGATACCGATGGGCAGGGCGCTCAAGTTGGCAAAATCAACCTTGGCATACTCCTGGTTGCGTTTGGTGGTGTAGGCCGCCGTCACGCCATTGAAGTGATCCGTGGGAATGGGGATGCCGCCCTGACCCTGGTTCCCTGCGATCGCGTAGAGAACATCATGCACCCGTGACGACCAATCAATGCACTGGGTCAAAAGCGCATTGCCATCTAGCTTGGCATCAACCCGGCCATCGCGCTGGAGGGATTCCCCAAAGCTAAAATTAATCGCCCGCAGATCGCCACTATTTTGATTGGCTAGATGCTGGCTGGCGAGACATTCCTCTGGCTGGCCGCTGCGTCTTAAGGCTCCCACCGCTGCTGCGTAGAGTTTCGCCCCAGGGGCCACCCCCAGCCGCCCTTCTCCCGGCTCACCATCACCGCCGCTACCATCGCCGCATGGTTGTCTACGTGGGTATTGGCGATCGCCGCCTTGTCCCGAAAAAACACCCGGCTAGGGCATAGTAGGGATTCCAGGCCGCCGCCTTATCCAGGCCAAACTGACCGGGTCGTCCAATTTCAACTGACCAATGGCGATTTTGCGTCCGATTAAATTTGTAAGGGGTTCTTGGTAGCTTGTCGAGCATTGATGCCTGGCTCGCCCACAGAACTATCGAGCGCGCTAGCGGGAGCAACGACTGTCCACAGCAGCAAACTACTGGCAAATCCGACGAGTTTGTCTCTACCCATGAATTACCTGCCCAGGTTGACCATACCGTCCATTGTAGCGATCCGGCTCTGGCCTGCCGCTGTTGCAATTTTGCTAACCGAAATTGTAGTAGGAATAACCGAACTTTGCCGTGAAAGGACTTGCGCGGAAACCATCGTTGCGATACAAGTTTAAAGAAGTACTCCCACCTGTTTTACGCTCTCAACCGCGACAAGTTTTCAGAGCCAGGGAGTTACCTTTACCAAACCAATGCACCTTAATTGAAGTTTTGCACTAACGGATGTATATGACCAAGTCATTAGTTGCTCATCCTATGGAGAAGTTGCAGCGCAAAGTTGCGACGCTTGTGGAGTCTAAAATTCTCAAATCCAGCGATCGCCTCTGGAAAATTTCCTTGTTGTTGGGAGAAGACTGGGCTTACTGGCGGCAAGAGTTGGAAGAATTTGGTTTTTCCACGCAGGATACCATTGAGGAATTCCTGTTGGTGGAAGCCTGGGACGAAGAATAATGTCTCCGCCCCTGACCTTCCATTGTTTTACAGTGGATTGCCAATCAGGGTAAAAGCCGCCCAATAGAAAGGATGTGACAAGTTTGAGAACTGGTTGGCAACCAGTTCAGGCGGTAGGGGCAGGCTTCCCCTAGCATTTCGTAATTCTCCTCGCTCTACATAAACCTGACCGCTCAGCAAGTCCAGTTGGGCTTCTCGCAAGGCTGCGGCTTTGCTGCGGGACTTTTTCAGATGACCGTAGAATTCCCTCATCAGCGCCATCGTTCCCAAATCGCTCACTTGCCAAAGACTGGCGATCGCCGATTTGACGCCCGATTGCAGGGCTAACCCCGCAAACCCTAGCTCGGCCTGGGGGTCGCCGAGGGCGGTGCGACAGGCACTCAGCACCAGCAGATCCACGGGCGGGTCAGACCAATCCAATTGGGGCATCTCCGCCAGATTCAGGCGGCGATCATAGAACTGAATGTAGGAAGCTTCTGGCTGGCCGGACTTAAATTCAGCGTGGGTGGCCAGGTGGACGATGCGGTAAGCCTGTTGCTGTCGCTGGCGCTGGAGATTGGCGATCGTAAATTGCTCGTTAAACATGACCCGACCCGGCCATTGTTGGGGAGTAATGGCAGCCAGCTCAATGGCAACCGCTGGGAGCGGCCCTTGCTCGGAAAATTCCGACGCGCCCATGGCCAGAACCTGAACGTTCTGGACAGAAGTAGGGGTAATTTGTGTGAGTTTAAAGGCAGGAATCCGGGTCAAATTGTATTTTTCCAGCAAAAAACGCTCCCCGTCATGGAGGGCTGCCACGGGTAGCGATCGCAGGCCCGCCCCCATACAAAGCAGCAGCGTATCCACCCGCTCCACCTGCAAGGTTAGCTCTACCGGGGCGATAATCCAGCGATAGAGCTGTTGGGCGCGGCTTAGGTAGGCATTGCCCAGGGACGGATCGGCAATTTGCTGGTTGAAATCGGCGATCGCCTCCGCCAGCAGCGGCTGGGGGGCAGAAAACACATCCCACATCTGGGGCGGCTTACCTGGAACAATCAATACTAGTCGGAGTCGGTCGGGCTGGGGCGCCATCCAGAGAACGGCAGGACGAATTCCGGTGCCACGCTGAATCTGAGCGAGCTTAGCAGCAATATCTTCCGTGGTTTGAGCTTTTGTGTCAAAATCAACGCCAAAATAGGTTTCGTAGTCTTTTTCCCACTTGTTTTCAAGAAAGGGAACTACGGCAGCGGGATTGCTCAGATTGACCCCGTCCGCCGGATCAGGCATCGCTGGCTTCGGAATTGCACCGGACAGGTTAGCTGAGGTGACTAGGACAGAGACAAATAGGAGTAAACACAGCGATTGCCTGGCTTTACGGCGAATAAAGCCCAAAAAGGCGTATTTAGAGCGCATAAATTCTTTGTGTTTGGCTAGAATTACTTGCGGTGACCGACTCCACCCAACCCCAATTAACGCCCCAGCTACTCCCTAGGGTTTTGAGCTGCCGAGAACGGCTAATATACTGACCGTGGATATTGACGCCATAGGGAACCAGGTAGGTCAGCAGGGACGAGATCCAGCGTTCCTGGCTCATTTTACCCTGAACCAGTGCGGGCCCGTGATTGAGCAAAAACAGCAGCGAACCGACCAAAATCGCAACTTTAATCGCTGTGGGGGCCAGGGAGGGATCGACAAGGGCCCGGAAATAGGCCTTAAGTGCCTTCATTGACAACGTTTCAAGAAACCCAATCTAAAGCATAACGGAGAGCAATCAGGGTCTAAGCTCCCAAACTGAGCCAACGATGGGGACAGGGACGGGCCAAAGCAGCACGCCCCCCTGTCTTTATTGGGATTTAGACTTATCTTAATGAGCGGAGCGGTT
>JAAUTE010000244.1 GCA_012031815.1 Chloroflexaceae bacterium | reverse complement strand
CCCGGCGCCCCCATATTGCTGATAGAAGGCGCGGTTGCTGTCCCCGTTGAGGGTACTAAAAACTACATCCGCCTGCGATCGCTGAATCTGAGCAACGATCCCGGCAAAATCGGCAAATCCCAGGTCAACATAGACTTCTCCCGCTACCTGAGCGCCCCGTTGTTTGAGCAGGGCGCGGATCAGCTTGTTGGCCGTGCGGGGAAATACATAGTCAGAGCCAAGGAGAAAAAAGCGCCGCTTCTGCTGCTGTAGCAGCCAATTCACCGCTGGCGCGACCTGTTGGTTGGGGCAGGTTCCGGTGTAGAAAATCTGAGGCGAGCATTCTAAGCCTTCATACTCAACGGGATACCACAATAAAATATCAAAGGCTTCCAGGAGGGGCAGCACGGCTTTTCGAGCCGCAGATGTCCAGGCTCCAAAAATAGTTCTGACGTCTTTTTCCGCTAATTTACGGGTTTTTTCGGCACAAAGATCGGGATTTGAAGCTCCATTTTCCACAATAGCCTTAATTTGCCGGCCGAGCACCCCTCCCGCCTGATTGATTTCGGCGATCGCCATCAGGGTAGCTTCAACCAAGGGACTTTCGCTCACCGCAATGGTGCTGCTCAGGGAATGGAGAATTCCCACAGGAACGATACCACAATCAAGGGCGGCGATCGTTGGCGCTTTTGTCATTACTTGTTGTCAGTTCTGGGAGAGGGACTATTCCCCAAAAACTATAGCGAATCTAACAGTTCCGGTGCAAAGGGACGACTTGCCAACGTACCATGTCGTCTACAGTTTTCAGCCATTTTCCCTGGCAATGGTCGGCGGCGCTTTAGGCGCTCCAAAATGGAGCTAGGATTTCCTGAAGGCGTCTAGTTGTTCCTAGCCCCTAATTTTTGCTGAATTTAAGCCAGTCCCCCTAGGGTTATGACTCGCTAAACTGAGAGCAATGTTGTCTGCGATCGCGTTGAGCCAGGGGAAGTAGTCATGATGAAACCCGTGCAATTCCTTTTAGTGGTAGGGGTTTTTCTGTCGGGAACCACCGCACTGGCAGAACTGCCCCCCCCGGAGGTTACCACCGAAATTCCCGCTCAGTCTGAGCCAGCCAATTCCAGTCCTCCAGTTGCCGATGAAACGGAAGCAATCAGAGAAGATTTGCCGAAAACCGATGCTTTTCCCGCCCAGCCAACCCCCGCCCAGCAGGCCGAGTTGGAACAACTAGCAGAAGGCGATCGCCTGTGGCTGATTGGGGATTACGCGGCAGCAGAGCAGGTCTATCGCCAGGTGAAACCACCATTTCCGGCGGAGCTGGCCGCAGGAAATCAGGTTTTGCCCCCAGCCATCCACGATCCGGGGCAATTATCTCCCGGCGGTGGGGTTTATTGGCGGCTGTACCAAGCTGGCGTCCAGCAGCAGCTAGAGAGCAAAATCCTGGCTCCGCTCCGGCTCATGGTGGAAAAAACCCAGAATTCATCCCCGGACATCTACGCTATGCCGAAGCGTTAATCGACTACGAGCAGGAAGAGCCAGCCAGACAAGTACTGCAACAAGCCATTACGCTCTATCCTGGAGAGCCAGCGCTGGTAGAAGCCAAGCTATCCCTGGATACCGCCGATGAAGAATGGTTAGAAGCCTCTTTAACCGCTCGTCAATTTGCCCTCCTCAATCCCGACCATCCCCAAGCCCCGGCCTTTGAAGGCCGCGCCGACGAATATCTGGAACGGTTTCGCGGCGATCTGCGCTCGGACATCACCTGGAATGCCATTGGCAGTGCGGTCACCGGGGTTTTGAGCTTGGCGCTGCTGGGCAATGTCTTTGGCCCCCTGTCCGCTGTAGAGACTACGGTGCTGTTGTTACAGGGAGAATCCGCCGTGGGCGATCGCTATGCCAACCGCTTGCGGGAACGGTTGCCGCTGCTAGAAGATGAAGAAGTTCTGAGTTATGTCCGAGAAATTGGCAATAAACTGGCAGCTTCAGCGGGACGGGACGAGTTTAACTATGAATTTTATGTCATCCTCGACGATCGCCTCAATGCCTTCGCGCTGCCGGGAGGAAAAATCTTTATCAACGCCGGGGCGATTATGGAGACCCAAACCGAAGCCGAGCTAGCGGGATTATTAGCCCACGAGCTATCCCATGCGGTTCTCTCCCACAGCTTTCAATTGATTACCCAAGGCAACTTCACCGCAGGCGTTGCTCAATTTATTCCCTTTGGCGGCACGGCAACCCAACTCCTAGTACTCAACTACAGTCGCGGCATGGAGCGCCAAGCCGACCAGATGGGAACGCAATTGTTAGCCAGCAGCGGCTACGCAGCCGATGGCGTCCGTAATCTAATGGTCACCCTTGCCGAAAACGACGAGGACAATCCGGGCATTCCCGCCTGGCTATCAACCCACCCCGACACCCAGGAGCGAGTCAGCTATTTGGAATCTTTTATCGTCAATCAGCGCTATAGTCGCTACTCCTATGAAGGGGTCAGCCGCCATCAAGACATGCGATCGCGGGTTCTGGATCGCTGGCGAGCTTATCAACAAACCTCCGACTATCGGGAACGGCAGCGGCGGCGCGATCGCTAACCAGCTCAGATTATGTCCTTAGTATAATTCCTGCAACAATTAATGTTACTCTCTGGGATTGAGGAAAGAGGAGGAAAGACTAGATTAACCTAGAGATTAAATAAGTAGGCTCAGATTTATAAAAACCTTACTGAGGATTGGAAACAGTTTCAAATCGATAGTCAAAGGCGTCAATCTCCCGAGCACAAACCTTTTCAATGTAACCTCGTGCCTCAGTCGTCAACACCTGACTATAATGGCGCTTATCCTGGCGATAGCTCCCTTTTGCTCTTGTCAGCACGGGCGGAAGCGGTAAGCCAATTTTCTGCCAAATTGCTTCTAGATCCGCCGTCAAGCACTCATAGCGTCCCACAAAATCTACGGCGATTTCGTCATTAATGGTATAGATTGACCAGTTCGAGAGTTGGCGGCGGGGAGCTGAATGGAGAAAATCAATAATATCAGGAGCCTTCTCCCGACGGGTACTCCAAAAATAACGACTAATGGCTTTATCGTAAGGATTGCGTTCAAAACAAAAGACAAAATAGTCCCGCCACACTCGCTCCCCCACGTATTGCTTCAACAACGAGGCTGGGTAGTGATGGTAAAACTCTTTCCGCTTTCGGCACTTAATCAGGTAAGACCAATCTGATAATCGGTAGCTGGCTAGGGAAATCCGGTAATTTTGTGGGCCGGGGAAGCCTAGCTCCCGGCGCAGTCTCTCATCCTCTCCCGTTATGGGCGTAATGATGTCTTTTGCCCCGCAGAACTGTGACAAAGCTATCTCAATGCTGGTTCCTGCGGTTTTCTTGGTCTTTAAAAAAATGAATTGATGTTTGTGACTAACGATCATGGCTCGCCCCGGTTAGACAGAGAAATCAGCAAAATTTAGCGTAGTAATCCACTGACAAAGGCTATGACCAAGAGATTATATCTTTAAATACCGAATACCGCCATAAGTGTCTAGTATTCTTGCTCAACTTCCGCTGCTTGGGAACTGGCAGAAGAGAAGCTGGTCGCACGAAATGCAACGAGTTTCAAGCAACCGAGAAACAACTAGGGAACGGGGTTTCGGGACAAGGCGGCGGAAATCTATCCGATGGATACGGCTTTTCCCACTGCAAGCTTCGGGGCCAGAGCGGTAAAGTGTGAATAAGAACGTAAAGAAAAATTAAAAACCGAGCAATCCCCCTGTCTTGCCATTATGTTTGAACATTTTACAGATAAAGCAATCAAAGCCGTGATGTTGGCCCAGGAAGAGGCGCGTCGTGCTGGACAGAATCTAGTTGGCACGGAGTATGTCTTGCTAGGCATTATTGCGGAGGGAACCTCTCACGCTGTTAAAGTACTGAAAAACCGGGGTATTACCCTTGCTGGTACGCGGAATACGGTGGAAAGTTTAACTAACCGCGGCCCCGGCTACAGTCCGGCTGATATTCCCTTTACGCCGACCGTTAAGAAGGTTTTTGAGCAATCTTTCCAGGAAGCCACTCAACTTGGTCACAATTTTATCAGCCCGGAACATATTTTACTGGCCCTGATTAAGGCTGCGGATACGCTTGCCATTAAAGCCCTAACCGCCCAAACGGTTGACCTGCCCCGTCTGCGCACGGAATTGATCAAAAAAGCGGGAGAACGTCCCACCACTACCGTTGGTGCGAGTAAACAGCAACGGCAAGGGTTTGGCTATGAGCCAGCGCAACCGCTTTCTTTGGAGGCATTTGGCGTTAATTTAACCAATCAAGCCGCAGAAGGCAAACTCGATCCCGTAATTGGCCGCACCAAGGAAGTGGAGCGGGCGATTCAAATCCTGGGCCGCCGCACTAAAAATAACCCCGTTTTAATTGGCGAACCCGGTGTCGGTAAAACTGCGATCGCCGAAGGACTGGCCCAGCGCATTATTTCAGGCGAGATCCCTGAAATTTTACAAGATAAGCAGGTTATTAGCCTGGACATGGGGCTTTTAATCGCGGGCACTCGTTTTCGCGGCGAGTTTGAAGAACGGCTCAAGGCGATCGTTGAAGAAATTAAGCA
This sequence comes from Chloroflexaceae bacterium, assembly GCA_012031815.1. Lineage (GTDB taxonomy): Bacteria > Cyanobacteriota > Cyanobacteriia > Cyanobacteriales > JAAUTE01 > JAAUTE01. Next base: position 1,241 of record JAAUTE010000244.1, on the reverse strand, counting down.
AAAAGGCAACATTATCCTGGTTATTGACGAGTTGCACACCTTAGTTGGTGCGGGCGCAATGGGCGGCAGCATGGACGCGGCCAATATGCTCAAGCCAGCTCTGGCACGGGGCGAACTGCAATGCCTGGGAACCACGACCCTGGATGAGTATCGCAAGCACATCGAACGAGACGCCGCCCTAGAACGGCGCTTTCAGCCGATTATAGTCAATGAACCGTCAGTGGAAGATACCATTGCCATCCTGGGCGGCCTGCGGAAGGCTTACGAACAGTTCCACAAGGTTAAGTACACCGAGGAAGCGTTAATTGCCGCTGCCAAGTTATCGGAGCGCTATATCAGCGATCGCTTCCTGCCCGATAAGGCGATCGACTTGGTTGACGAGGCGGGATCGCGGGTACACCTGCGCCACTCCATGCAGCCAGAGCCAGAAAAAGAGATGAAACTGGTGGAAGCGCCGACCATTAACCCGAAAGCGCTGGTTCCCGTGGTTGATGTTGAAGAAATCGCTGAAATTGTCTCTGCCTGGACGGGGGTTCCCGTCACCAAGATGACTGAATCCGAATCGGAGCTTTTACTGCACCTGGAAGCAACGCTCCACGAGCGCCTTATTGGGCAAGATGAAGCCGTCAAAGCCGTTTCTCGCGCCCTGCGACGGGCCCGTGTGGGCATGAAAGACCCCGATCGCCCCATCGCTTCTCTGGTCTTTGCCGGGCCAACGGGAGTTGGGAAAACCGAACTTGCCAAAACACTGGCGGCTTACCTGTTTGGCGATGACGAGGCGATGATTCGCTTGGATATGTCCGAGTTCATGGAATCCCACACGGTTTCTAAGCTGATTGGTTCGCCACCGGGATACGTCGGCTATGACGAGGGCGGTCAGTTAACCGAGGCAGTCCGCCGCCGTCCTTACACGGTGCTGCTGTTTGATGAAATCGAAAAGGCCCACCCGGATGTGTTCAATCTGCTGCTTCAGCTTTTGGATGACGGGCGTTTGAGTGACGCTCGCGGGCGTTCTGTAAGTTTCAAGAATACGTTGTCATTATGACCTCTAACCTTGGCTCCAAGGTGATCGAAAAAGGTGGCGGCGGTTTTGGCTTCGAGCTGGCCCAGGACGAAAGTGAAGCTCAATACAATCGCATTCGCGATCGCGTCCATGAGGAGCTGAAGCAATACTTCCGACCGGAATTTCTCAACGTCTAGACGAATTGATTGGTCTTCCGGCAACTCACCAAGCCAGACGT
>JAAUTE010000243.1 GCA_012031815.1 Chloroflexaceae bacterium | reverse complement strand
CAATGAATCGCGGTTTTTTGAGACTGGGGCGCTAGGATTCGAACCTAGGGATGGCGGGACCAAAACCCGCTGCCTTACCGCTTGGCTACGCCCCATTGCGTGCCCTAACTATAATAACAGCTCTTAAAAAAGTGTCAAGGATTTCTTCTGTGCTTACTTTCCGTAGCGTTGCCAGAGAAATTCCTGGGCCGAGGGGCGATCGCTAATTTCCCCGTCCAGCTTGGCGCGCAGCAGGGCGTCCAGCATGGCTTTAAATTGAGGCCCGGGTTTGTAGCCCAGGGCTTTCAGGTCGTTACCATCCAGGGGAGCCGCAATTTGCGACCAATACCGGAGATGGTTCCAAATTTGGCGGCGAATGGCTTGGGAGCAGCGAACGGCAACCAATAGCAACAGGGGTAAACTGTAGGGACGCAGGCGAAAAACAACGGCGCTAACGGGAGCTTGGGGGAAATTTTGCTGAATTTCCGCCGTTACAGCCGCAAGTTTTTCCAGGCGCAGTTGGCTATCTTTGGGGAGTTGCAGGGAAGCGGCCACTGAGTGGTGATCGCTGGGATTGAGGGACGCAATCAGGGTTTCCAGGCGTAGTTCCCAATGTTCCAGGGTTCTGTCGGGGTCGAGCCGTTGCAGCCAGCGGCTGAGATAGCGCACTTGCCACCAGAGGGTGTCTGTTAATCGGAGCTGGGGATGTAAACAGCGCAGGGCATCCAGGTCGGCTAAACAGCGCAGGGCCCTCCGCCAATAGGGGGCTTGCAGGATGTATTTGAGTTCGGCTTTCAATCGGGTAGTTAGGGCGGGAGCGACTTGGTTGGCCAGGCGCGATCGCTCATAAACGCCGCTCTCAATGGCGTAGTGAATGTAATCTTCTGTTTGCACCTCCAGGGTAAAGCCCAGGCGCACCATAAAGCGCACCGCCCGGTAAATTCGGGTCGGGTCTTCGATGAAACTGTTGGCATGGAGTACCCGCACCAGGCGCGATCGCAAATCCACAAGGCCACCGAAAAAGTCCAGCAGTTCCCCCCCCCTGGGTTGGGTGAGGCGCACGGCTAGGGCATTAATCGTAAAATCGCGACGATAGAGGTCTTGACGGATGGAGCAAGCTTCCACTTCCGGGTTGGCCGCCGGATAGGGATAGAATTCCGTGCGGGCGGTGGCAATATCGACTAACAGCGACCCCAAGGCTGGATCTTGGTGCCAGGACAGCGCTGCGGTTTGAAACTCTCCATGTACCGACAGGTGCGCCGCTCCATACCGCTGTTGCAGTTCCCTAGCCAGCTCGACTCCGGCCCCCGCTGTTGCCGCCTGATGAAAGCCATCTACGACTAAATCCAGGTCTTGAAGCAGCAGCACCTCCTCCGTTTCCGCCAGCAAGAGATCCCGGACGGCCCCGCCGACTAAATAGAGATGCCAGCCCCGCGCTTCGGAGCGATCGGCCGCGGCTTGCAAGAGTTCCCAGATGGCTGGGGCGAGACGGGCAGCGATCTGGGGCAGCAGACAGGAGAGCCTCGCTGGCGCGTCCAGGGGATTGGGCTGGCTGGGGCGGGTTTGATGGAGGTGGCGCAGGAGATCGGTACGGGTGACAATTCCCAGTAACGTCCCCTGGTCAACCACGGGCAGGCGGCCCACATCGTAGGTAACCATCAGGGTTTCGATGTCTGGCAGGGTCGTAAGGGGCCCAATGGTCTTCAGGTTCCGGCTCATATAACCCTTGACCGGCGCGTGACCCATGCCGTGGTGCAGGGCCAAATCCAGATCCCGCCGCGAAATCACTCCGACCAGTTGGTCATTGCCATCGGCCACGCACAGGCCAGAATGACCGTAGCGCAGCAAAATCCGGCGGGCCTGTTCGATGGTGGTTTCGGGGCGGATGGTGCGGACGGGGGAGGACATCAGGTCGCGAGCCAGCAGGGGATGGGGAATTTGAGCTTTAAACACTTTCAGCAATTCCCTAAGCCGGTTTTCGGGGTCTGCTTCCGTCAGGGTCGCTGAGGCTGCCTGGGCATGGCCGCCGCCACCGTAGGGCGCCAATAAAGCCTGGAGATCGGTTTGGGGAATTTGCGATCGCCCAATGAGCGTTAATTTTTGACCTCTGGCCCGAGAATAGCGGTGAGCCAGCAGCAGAGCATCCCCTTCAATTAAATCCAGCAAGGTCGAAGCGAGGCGGGACAGGCCCGGAACAAACTCGCTGCCATCAAGTAAGACCCAGGCCAGGGTGTAGCCGCGAACGGTTTCCTGCTGCAACTGGTCGAGGGCTTGGGCCAGTAACTGCTGCTGTTCGAGATTGAAGCTCGGCTGTAGGTATTCGGCGATGATTTTCACCTGGGCCCCTTGACCCATGAGCCAGGCCAGGGCCGCGGCATCGCGGGGGGTGGTTTGCTCGTAGGTGAGGGAGCCGGTATCGGCGTGAATGCCCAGGGCCATCACCGTCGCTTCCATCGGGCTGAGGGCGATCGCCTGGGATTGGAGTTGTTCGGCCACTAGGGTGGTGGTTGCTCCCACCGCTTCGATGCAGGCGGCTGTAGCGGCGATATCGCTCTCGGCTGTCAGATGGTGGTCGTACACCAGAATCGTTTCCACCCCCGGCAGCCCCAACCAGGGCGCGCTCTTGCCCAGGCGGTCTTGACGTTGGGTATCGACCACGGCGATGCGGCGAAGTTCCTGGGGATTGACGCTGCGCCGTTCGATTAGGTCAAATTGGTTGCGATATAGGGACAAATAAGCTTTAACTCCTGGATGGGCCCCACCAGGAAGCACCACTCTCGCCCCTGCCCACAGTCGGGACAGCCCAACCGCCGCCCCCAAGGCATCAAAATCCGCCGTCTCATGACATAAAATAACGTCCATGATTTTTTCCGTCCCCTTCCCTATCTTCAGGGTACAGAGGGAATTGGCGATCGCGCTGGCAGAAGGCAGTCATGGCAGGGGATCAAGTAATACCTAGGATAGAGAACCTGGAGTTGAATTAGCTGTATTGCTGCCTTAGGTTCGGCAGGCAGGGAAAGGCCTCCATATGCATTACTGGGTGCTTTTCTGAATATCTTGATTGATTTTCCACAAAGGCCCGCTCTTCCTGACGTTTCCTTTGAGAATCTTCCCGATCAAAATGGTAGTCAAAAATGCCTGACTTAAACTTCCATCCACCCGGACTAGAGTTTGAAGAAGCGGCATGTTATGTTTAAACAACGGCAAAGGGGTATTTCAAAAACAATTCATGAAAAAATCGGCAATTAAATGGTTGCATGACTTCTATGTCTCTGTAACTCGGCGTCACAAGCGCTGGCTGTTGATTTTGATTGACGCAACACTATTTTGCCTGTCAATCTACAGCGCTTTTGCGCTTCGTTTTAACTCTTCCGTGCCCATACACCGCCTCCAGGAATTTTCCTGGCAAATTGTTCTGCTAATTCTGGTCAAAATCGTCGTGTTTCGGCTTAAGGGTATGTATCGCTCCATCCTGCGCTACACTGGGATTGAGCTGATTTCCCTGGCCTGGCAGTCGGTTTTGCTCAGTTCTGGCGCGCAGATTATTCTGTCCTATCTATACGGTGACTGGCCCCTGCCCCGTAGCGTTCTCATTATCGATGGGCTGCTAACCCTGGTTTTGGTTGTGGGAGCCAGACTGAGTATTTTTTGGATATTTTCGCGAGCTGCGATTTCTCGCTAGCAACGCTCAGCCCCAACGCTACGTTATTTACGGTGCTGGCGTCGCCGGGTCACAACTGGCCTTGTCCCTAGCCCAGGAACCAAATGGCCGTCTGGTGGCTTTTGTCGATGACTGCCCCGATCTCCACCATCAATTTGTCCAGGGTTTTCGGGTTTACTCCCCGGCAGAACTGCCCAAGCTCCTCCTCAAAAAACCCTTTGATGCCGTCATTCTAGCCATGCCTTCCCCTGAGTAAATTTCGGCGGCGAGAGGTAATCATGCAGCTACAATCCCTGCCGGTGGCGGTCAAAACCATTCCCACCCTGGGAGAACTCCTCTTCAACCAAGCTTCAATCAGCACGATCCGAAACATTGATGTTACGGAACTGCTCGGACGGGAAGAGGTCTTGCCCAATCCCGAATTATTGCGAACTAATATTACTGGCAAAGTAGTTTTGGTGACGGGGGCAGGCGGGTCGATTGGTTCGGAGCTATGCCGACAAATTGCGCTTCTTAACCCCAAATGCTTGGTTCTCTACGAAATTAATGAATATGCACTCTACCAAATTGACCTGGAACTGGCAGAAGCCCATCCGCAATTGCTGCGGGTTCCTTACCTCGGCTGTGTTACGGATAAATGTGTCTTGACCAAGGCCCTGCGCGACCATGATGTCGAGACGATTTACCATGCAGCCGCCTACAAACACGTGCCAATGGTGGAGGCCAATCCCGCTCAAGGAATTCACAACAATGTTTTTGGCACCTTAAATGCGGCTGAGTGTGCTATCAGGTCGAAGGTCAGGCACTTTGTGTTAATTTCCACGGATAAGGCAGTGCGTCCCACCAACGTTATGGGGGCTAGCAAGCGCATTGCCGAATTGGTGGTGCAGGCCCTGGCCGAGCGATCGCCGGATTGTTGTTTTGCGATCGTGCGGTTTGGCAATGTATTAGATAGCAGTGGCTCCGTAGTGCCCCGCTTCCGCAAGCAAATCGCCGAAGGCAAGGCATTGACCGTGACTCACCCGGAGGTAACCCCTTATTTCATGTCAATTCCCGAAGCCGTGCGTCTGGTTATCCAGGCAGGAGCCATGGCCCGGGGCGGGGAAGTGTTTTTGCTGGATATGGGTGAACCAATTCGCATCTACGACCTGGCAGCCCAGATGGTGCGCTTGAGCGGACTGGTTCTGGGACAGGATATTGAGATTAAGATTACTGGGCTGCGGCCCGGGGAAAAACTTTACGAAGAATTACTGATCGACGGCGACAATATCCAACCGACCCTCCATCCCAAAATCTACTGCGCCTACGAATACAAGCTCAGTTGGGTAGCCCTTCAGCCCCATCTACGGGCACTCCAGCTTAAGGACAAACTTAGCGATCGCGCCGCTTTAATTGCGGAGATTGTCGCCCTAGTGCCGGAGTACCAACCCCACGGCCCAACCCGGAAGCCCGGACACCTAGCTCGGGCTCGCTCCCGTGATTATACGCAAGAAGTGGATAATTTTGTCCCACAAAATCAGAGGAATTCTGGGAAAGTACGCTAGCTTTGAAGCGATACTTTGCGTATGTTAAAGGCGTCTCGTTTACGAATCAACGCCGCCTAACGATGCCTTTGTCCTTCTGGCCCATCCGCCGCGCAACGGGCTCCCCTGCAAAAACGTCAGCGGTTTCCGAACCTGCTGTGAGGGACAGCTCTCCTGATCTAGAAACCTCCCTCGCTCCCCTGTCCCACGAGTTGCCCCTGGAACCACCGGCGCTGCCGTTGGACTATCCCACGGTGGGAACATTTTTGGTAACGCCCCAAACCCTCGCCCTCCTCGAAGAATATCGGCGATTGCTGCAACAACTTCACCGGAGCACGACAGCTTCACCACCCCCACCGTCTCCTCCTCCTAAAACTTTTCCCGTTCGTCATTTGGACAAATTCCTGTTTGGGGCTGCCTGCTGCTATCTGTTAGTGGTGGTGGCCTGGCTGGCTGCCCAGCGGAATTTTTACGGGTTATTTAGCCGTCCTGACAGCTCAGACACGGAATTTATCGCCTACTTACAGCGATCGCTAACAGCCCTAGAGCGGGAAGAAACACCCGCTGCGCCCCTCGCCATCAGCCCTAACAGCCAGCCGCCAATCATCACAGCGGTAGACCAGGAACGCCGCCCCTTGGTCGAACCGATTCCCGTCCTGCCCCCCCGTCAACTGCCCCACCCCCGCTCAACCAGT
>JAAUTE010000242.1 GCA_012031815.1 Chloroflexaceae bacterium | reverse complement strand
ATTGGAGATGGTAAACGTCCCGCTGTTATACTCCTGGGGCTGCAACTGTTTCAGCCGCGCCCGCTCCACCAAATCCTTCCACGTCCGCGACAGCGAGTAAATGTCCAGGCGATCGGCCTGCTGCAAAACCGGCGTAATCAACCCCCCATCGGGCATGGCCACGGCAACTGCCACATTGATACTGCCGGGATAGACAATGCTATTCTCGGCGTAGCTGGCATTGACGCGGGGATGTTTCTGCAAGGTCACGGCCGCCGCCTTCGCCAACAGGGCCGTCATGGTCACGCCCTTAGATTTGATTTTTTGGTAGAGGACATCCAGCGTATCCGTGGTTATCGTATAGCTCACCCGAAACACCGGAACCTGCAAGCTAGCCACCATGTTGCGCACCACCGCCTGCTGAAGGGTATTAAGGGGAACCCGTTCGCCCACTGGGGCTTGAGCCGGAGCTGCCACCGCTGGTTGGGGAGCCGCAGTCGATACGGGAGCCGCCACCATTACCGGAGCCACCGCTGCTGCCAGGGGTTGAGCCGGAGCCGCTGACCCTCGACCCGCCGCCTTCTCCACATCTACCGCCACAATCCGCCCGTAGGGGCCGCTCCCCTGCAACCCACTCAAATCCACCTTTAATTCCTTCGCCAGCTTTTTCGCTCTGGGAGAGGCCACTGCCCGACCATTGCTGCGACTGGGCAATTCTGCGACTTCCGTCACTACCGTTGTTTCCGGGGGGGCTTCCACCGCGGCCACCGTCGCCGCCGTCTGGGTCTGGGACGTTCCGGTGGGTTGTTGCGCCAGGGGAATTTCTGCTTCCGTTTCTGCCAGCAAAGCGATCGCTGCGCCCACAGCCGCCTCCTGGCCCGCTTCTACCAAAATCGTCGCCAGATAGCCCTCATAAAAGGACTCTACATCCATATCGGCCTTATCCGACTCCACTACGACCACCGTTTCCCCCTTGAGAATCTTGTCGCCGGGAGACTTCACCCATTGAACAATTTTCCCTTCCGTCATCGTGGAGCTAAGTGCTGGCATGAAAATATCCCGAATCATGGCGCGGCCTTCTCAAGTAAACTGCAAAACTAATCTTGGCAATAAAGGGCATTTTAGCCTGTTGGTGCGATCGTTGCGTCGGCGATAACCATAGGTCGGCTTGGCCAACCCCCATTCGGTTGAGTCTGCCAGCGCCATCACGGGCGAGGTATTTACCAAAACTAGTTAAGATAATGGCAATGGGCGACTCACTGCGGAAGGCGGTCATAGATAAGCCCCGGAGTTCAACTCTAGGGAACCTGTGACTCGGTAACGCCCAGCTTGCTAGCCTGCCTGCGTTGCTCGATCCAGTCCTGCTTTGCTTTTTATGAGTTTATCCCCAACTTCCCGCGTCAAGATTCGCCCCGTTCAATATCGCGACCTGGAAGCGATCGCCACCCGCTTAAGTGATGCTTCCTCGATCGACGCCAATGGCTCGCTCGCACTGCGGCAACTCCAGCAAGCCAAACCCTGGTTTCGACTGTTAAAGATTCTACGCTGGTTTCCCAATCCCCTGCAACACCAGTTTTGTCTGTACGTCGCGGAAGCTGAGGACAAGCAACTTTGGGGTGCCATCCAGGTCTCTCCCTTTAATTCCAACCGCAGCACTTGGCAGGTGGATTGGGTGTGGGTTCACCCCGAAGCGCCCTCCCCAGAATTAGCCATTGGTCGCAAGGGCATCGGCTCCCAACTGTTGCGCTATTGCCTGGAAACCATTTGGCAAGCTCGCACCTGGCTCCTGGAAGTCAATATCAACGAGAAAAAAAACCGTTGCCCTCTACCGACAAAACGGCTTTCAACCCCTAGCGCAATTAACTTACTGGGCGTTAGCGCCGGAACTTTTGGCAGAATTGACCCGGCAGGAGGCAGATTTACCAAATTTGCTGCCTGTGAGCAATGCCGACGCCCAATTGCTTTATCAATTGGATACGGTTTCCATGCCCCCGCTGCTTCGACAAGTCTTCGATCGCCACGAACAGGACTTTAAGACAGCGGTTCCCAGGGCCCTGCTCTGTCGTCTGGAACAATGGCTAGAGCGGCTGAAGGTGGCGAAGGGGTATGTGTTTGAACCCCAGCGCAAGGCAGCGATCGGCTATTTTCATCTAGAAATCAGCAAAGACGGCTCTCGCGCCCACCGGGGAGAGCTGACGGTACATCCGGCTTACACTTGGCTTTACCCGAAATTATTAATACAGATGGCTCGCTTGACCCAGGGGTTTGCGGGACAGCCGCTGCGGTTAGGATCGGCAGATTATCAACCAGAACGGGAAGAATATCTGGAAAAATTAGGAGCAACCCGCGAAGAACATGCTCTGTTGATGTCTCGCTCCGTTTGGCACAAACTGCGAGAATCGAAGCCCTTGGAAGCCTTGCAGCTTTCCGAGGTACTTCAGGGATTGCAGCCTGTGCGGACGCCCATTCCTAGCCGCATCAGCCGCCTCTCCTTTGATGGACAAAGTCAGCTTCAGGAGCGCCCCGCCTCCGGGGACAAGCTGGAAGAAAAATCCACCCCCGATCGCCCAGACTCCTAATCGCCCCGGAGAAATGCAGAGAATTTCCGCCCTAGGGTTAGACATTGGCAAAAAACGCATTGGCGTGGCCGGTTGCGACGGTACGGGCTTGATTGCCACAGGGCTGACCACCATTGAACGGGCAGCTTTCACCAGCGATGTGGCCCAATTTCAAGACCTGGTGCGATCGCGAGAGGCGCAGGTGTTAGTGGTAGGCTTACCTTACAACATGGACGGAACCCTAGGATTTCAGGCGCAGCAGGTGCAAAAATATGCTAGCCGCCTGGCTAATTCCCTTAATTTGCCGCTGGAGTACGTAGACGAACGTTTAACCTCTGTAGAAGCCGAAGCCCAGCTAAAAAGCCGAAAAAACTATTCCTCTCGTGATAAAGGGGCGATCGATCGCCAGGCAGCGGCGATTATTTTGCAACAGTGGCTGGATTACCGCCGCCAGCAGCAACGCCACGGGGAACTCAACCCGGTTACGGACAGACTGACAGACTGAACCGTGCTTAAGCAGTTAGGGAAAAAGGGAGACGGGTTTGGCAAGCAGAAGCAATGGCTAGCAAAGCATTTGTCACGGGCGGTACGGGATTTCTTGGCTCAAATTTGGTGCGGTTACTGCTGCAAGAAGGATATACAGTCCGGGTTTTGGTGCGTCCGAGCAGTTGTCTGGATAATCTGCGGGGCTTGAATTTAGAAATTATCAAAGGGGATATCCACGATCCCGGTTTAGCAACCCAAATGCAGGGCTGTGATGTGCTATTTCACCTAGCGGCTTGCTATTCTCTCTGGCGGCGGGACAGGGTAGCGGTCTATCGCCACAATGTTGAAGGAACGCGCTTGGTTCTCAGGGCAGCAAGGCGGGCTGGCATTGCTCGCACGGTTTATACCAGTTCTGTGGCGGCCATTGGCACGACGGGAAGCGATCGCCTCGCCGATGAAACCTGGCAGAGTCCCCTGGCAGATTTAGTGGGCCACTACAAAAAATCCAAGTTCCTCGCCGAGCAGGAAGCTCAAAAAGCGGTTCAGTTGGGGCAGGATGTGGTCATCGTTAATCCCAGCACGCCCATCGGCCCCGGCGATCTGAAGCCTACGCCCACGGGAGAGATCTTGATGCGGTTTTTACAGGGAAATATGCCTGTTTGTGTGGATACAGGACTGAATTTTATTGACGTGCGGGATGTAGCCCGGGGACATCTGCTGGCGCTGGAGCGGGGCAAAATTGGCGATCGCTACATTCTCGGCCATCAGAATTTGACTTTGCAGACTTTATTGGAACAATTGGCTGAAATCACGGGTAAAAAAGCTCCCCGCTTGACCATCCCCGTCTGGCTGCCCGTGGGTATTGCCTGGGTGGACGAAGTGGTGCTGGCTCCCTGGGGCAAAACCCCGGCCATTCCCCTGGAAGGCACGCTTATGTCCTCTCAGAAGATGTATTATGACGCCTCGAAAGCCGTAAGAGAACTGGGATTGCCCCAATCGGCGATCGCGGGAGCTTGCAGGACGCAGTGGACTGGTTTCGCCATTATTTCCAAGGATGAGCCTTGGCGGTTCGGCAAGCCATGAACTATGATTGGAGATCGCGTGTCTAATTCCTGCTCGGATCAGGTTAAGACGTGACAAATGCTCTAACGGAGCTACCTGTACGGCAATTATTCCCAAGGACAACTTCCATGACCTACGCCATTATTGAAACCGGCGGCAAGCAGATGCGGGTGCAGCCGGGCCGCTTCTACGATATTGAACTCCTCGCGGTCGAACCCCAAAGCACCTACACCATCGATAAAGTTTTACTCATCCATCACGAAGACACCATCGCCGTTGGCCAACCCTTTGTGGAGGGGGCACTGGTGAGCGGGACAGTCCTCGAACACCGTCGGGGTCGCAAGGTTCTTGTCTACAAGATGAAACCTAAGAAGAAAACCCGGAAAAAGCGGGGACATCGCCAAGAAATAACGCGCTTGCTCATTGATACCATTAGTCTCAATGGTTCGATTTTAATCCCGGCAGCAGCGTCTAGTGTTGAAGACATAATCACTGATGAATTGGTTACAGCGCCCGATGAGGTTGCGGCGATCGCGAACCGGCCCTTGAACCGGAGGTAGTCTCCGCCCTTGAGGAAATCTCGGCGGCTGAAGTCACTGAGCTTGAACAGGCCTCAGAACCCGAAGTCAGTGAAGGGCCCCTTGAGGAAGCGATCGCTCAAGTAACGGAAGGCGAGCCAGCCTCAGAGTCAGCGACAGAACTGATTGAACCAACCTCCGAAATGACGGTAGAAGCGGAAGAAGCTCTACCTGCGCCTGAAACAGCCGAAACAAGCGAGGAAATGCCTCCTTCTCAATCGGAAGACAGTGCCACTCCAGAGGAAGAAAACGGCTAGTCAACCCTTGAGTTAAATTAGGCCAGAAGCGGTATTGCGTCACATTACAAGACGGCATTGCATAATAATTAAAACAGCAAAGGAGAGGGAACTATGGCTCACAAGAAAGGAACAGGCAGTACGCGCAACGGGCGTGACTCTAGAGCAAAACGTTTGGGAGTGAAGCGCTACGGCGGTCAAGTCGTCAGAGCGGGAAACATTTTAGTGCGCCAGCGCGGCACGAAGTTTCATCCCGGTAACAATGTTGGCCGCGGCAGTGACGATACTTTATTTGCCTTGATCGATGGCATCGTCACCTTTGAACGCTACGATCGCAGCCGACAGAAGATTAGTGTTTATCCGGCAGTAGCGGCAGCGCCTGTTGAGCCGGAAGTTGCGGTTGCGGCTGTTTAGTTGCTTTTTGCGAACAACCGTCCGTTAATAGCGCTATTGGGGAAAAGTTTTAAGCGGCTTTTCCTCTTTTTATGGGCGATCGCGCCCCGTTAAGTTTGAGCTAGGTTAGCTTTCCGGTAAACCAATCTGCTAGGCTAGTAGCCGTAAAGCCACCCTGGGCGATCGCCCCAGTGAGCGGCTCTTTTTCTAGCTAACAGCAACTTGGTCTAAATTGAGAGGAAACTGCCTTGCCCCACACGATTGTTACGGAAACCTGTGAAGGCGTTGCCGATTGCGTCGGTGCTTGCCCAGTCGCCTGCATTCATCCTGGGCCGGGTAAAAACGCCAAAGGAACCGATTGGTATTGGATCGATTTTGAAACCTGTATTGATTGCGGGATTTGCCTGCAAGTCTGTCCCGTTCAGGGAGCTATCCTCGCCCGAAGAACGCCCCGATCTGCAAAAACCCCGCCTAAATCCGGTTGGTCATGTCTAATGCTGCTGCGATCGCTGACCTTTACTAGTAGTTGAAATGTTTACGCAGATATATTCCGACTTGAAGTATTACTTGCA
>JAAUTE010000241.1 GCA_012031815.1 Chloroflexaceae bacterium | reverse complement strand
ATTGAAAATAGCACCGCCATTGTCATTGACAGCGTTGCCACTGAGAGTACTGTTGCTAACACTCACTGTGCCATTCAATGCGTTGTAAATGCCGCCGCCATCGTCGCTGGTGGTGTTGCCACTCAGGGTGCTGTTAGTGAGGGTCAGGTTTTCGTTGTTGAAAATGCCGCCGCCATCGCCGGTTATACTACCTCCCGTAATAGTTAAAGCAGCAAGATTAACGCTAATTTCGTTGGCTGTTCCATCGTTGATGTTGAAAACTCGGCTGGTGTTGTTGGCGTTGATGGTGATGTCCGCCGCGCCGTCGCCATCCACATCGCCGTTGATGGTCACGGCTGTGGCAATATTCAGTTGACCCAGGGTTAGGTTAATCGTACCGCTGTTGGCAAAGGTAATGGTGTCCCCAGGAGCGGCAGTGGCGATCGCTTCTCGCAGGGAGGTTCCACCGGTAAGGCCATTGTTTTGATCATCGAGGGTCGTTACTTGGAGGTTATTCACACGGGTTATTCCTTGAGTTGAAATTTGAACCTAGACTTGGCTTCTATGGAATTATTTGCCCACTAAAGCCATAAATCCCACACACGTTACCGTATTGTCCTCTTACAAGGTACGCGATCGCAACTTGGATTTCACGGATCTAGGCGTGAAGATTTGTGCAAAAGAACAACGCCTGCTTTGAGGCGGGTCGTCCCCGTGTTTATACGGATTTCTCGGTGATTCAAGGGCTTAGCGGCAGTTCAAATTGAAGAAAGCCACACCCAGACTGCTTGGAGCGATTAGGGAGGTGGCTTCAGTTTTAAGCTCAAGAATCAGCTTTTTAGCCAAACATAAAGTTGGCTGCACTCAGGGAGTTGGGGTTAATGTTCAGCAGTACCGCTAGGTTGCCGCCGGGAACACTCACCAAGGTGTCGCCTTCTTGTGGGCTTAGGGTTACGTTGGCAAAGCTCAAGCCCAAGCCATTGATGCTGATGGTATCGACCCCAGCCTCAAAGTCGGTGATGGTGTTCACTTCCGTCGGGATGTCGGCATTGGCGATCGCAAACATATCTGCGCCAGCGCCGCCAGTAATCAGGTTATTGCCGCCTTGACCCACGAAGATTTGGTCATTGCCGTCGCCCCCAACAATGCGATCGCCAGCTCCCAGAGAGAACAGGTCATCGCCAGCGCCGCCGTACAAGCGAGCGCCACCCTCACTCAGAGAGGCTTCCAGGATGTCGTTGCCCAGACCGCCAAAAGCGCGATCGCCGGAGCCGACGGTAATTTCATCATCGCCATCGCCTCCAAACAAGCGGTTGCCGCCCGTGCCGTTGACCGAGTTCAATTCGTCATTGCCCGACCCCCCAAAGAGGCGATCGGCAATGCCGGCCAGCAGCTCATCTGTTCCCGTACCGCCGTAAACCCGGTTGCGGGGGCCCGTACCGATGGTTTCAGTCACGGGACTAGCATCCACCAGATCCGCGCCGCCACCCACAAACAGCAGGTCGCGAATAGCGTCGAAATTGAGGCCGCCTTCGAGGATATCGTCGCCGGGGGTGCCAAACACCGGTTCACTGGTCAGGTCGTTAACGGCTTCCTGGCCCAGACGAGGATCGAGGTTGAGGGGTTGCTCCAGCTCCAGCAGGATGATTTCGTTATTGTCGATGTCGGGGCCGCGACCGATGGAGAAGGGGAAATTATTGTCGTTGGCCACAATAATCGTGTTCTCGTCAATGACCAGGACATCTTCGATGGTGACAAAGGGGAAATCAAAGCTGGTAGCGCCGTCGCCGTTGAGGTCGTTGGGGTCTTGGATGCTCAAGAGATCTGCAATCAGTTCTTTCTCCACAAAGCCATCGGCGTCGATGACGGAGAAATCAACTTTATAGATGCGCTTGAACTCAGCCGCCGAACCCGCCAAGTTATCCCGTTCGATGACCAGGAACTCGTTGTCGTTAATCGGGGTAAAGTCGCCGATGGCATTGGCCGCAAATTCCAGCTCGTAGAAGCCCACCAGGCCGGTAAAGCTGGAGCTGGGCACATCGAACTCATAAATCCGCAGGGCTGTCGCCGGATCACCCGTCACCGGGCCTTCCAGCAGCGGGTAAAGGGTGTTGCGATCGGGGCTGAAAGCTAACCCTTCAAATCCGTCAGATGCGCCTAAATTTGCCGTGGCCGCACCCGCTAAGACCTCTGGGTTGAAAGGCGATCGCACAAAATCGCCAGGGATGCTGGGGAAATTCAGGGGCGTGGAGATGGGCGCTTCCAGGAGGGTGCCTTCGCTGTCGAAGTGGAGGATGAAGGGCCCGAACTCATCCCCAATCCAGATATCGCCGTCCGCGCCAATAACAAAGGACTCAATATCAAAATCGCCGCCGGTGAGCAGGCGTTCTGTGGTGTCTTCGTTGATGATGTCGAAGGGAATCAGGTTATTGGGGTCAGACAGTTGGATGAAGTCTTCAATGGCAACGCTGGTATCTCCGCTCTCTGCTCCGGCAAAATCTGGATCGACTTGGTAGATCCGCAGCAAGAAGTCAGTGCTGTTAGCCTGAGCGCCAAAGCCGTTGTCCGCGAGGAAGAAGAAGGAACCCTCGGCATCAGCAAACTGGACACCGCTAAACCCTTGCACCGGCTGGCCAGGGAACGGCCCGGTACGACCGTTAGCTGAAATCGGCTGGCCGTTGCCATTGTCGCCTCCCGCTGGCGGGCCTTCTGCAAAGGTGTCTGCTGGCAGCACCGAAAAGCCCACCAATTCCACTTCAGGAACGGCAATCTCGAAGTCTGTGCCGTCGTTGAACGCCAAGAACTCTCCGTCCGTAATGGTCAAGGTGTTACCGCCAATGGTCACCGTCGCCACATTGCCTGCGATCGCAATATCCACATCAGCCAAAGTACCTGCGATCGCAACTATGTCAGTGCCAGCCCCACCGTTGATGGTGTCATTGCCGCCACCGCCGCTGAGGACGTTATCAGCCGCATCACCCGTGATGGAATCGTTACCAGCGGTTCCGGTCACATTCTCGATACTGGTTAAGGTATCGACCACCAAAACGCCAGCACCATTGACATACATCGCCGTGCCTGTGCTCAGGTTTACGGTTACGGGGAAAGAAACGGTACTGAAGTCAGCGGTATCATTGCCTGCGCCGCCATCCACAGTGTCTGTTCCATTGCCAGGAAGCAGGGTATCGTCGCCTTCACCGCCAAGGAGGGTATCCGCACCACCCAGGGCACTGATGATATCATTGCCTGCGCCACCATCAAGGATATTGTTACCGCTATTCCCCGTGATGGAATCATCGCCAGCAGTTCCGGTCACATTCTCGATACTGGTTAAGGTATCGACCACCAAAACGCCCTCATTCACACTAATGCGAGCCAACAACAGATTAGGGTCAGGTAAACCCGTCGCTGGGTCAACAAAATCAGCCTCCGCAAACAAGCCCGGCACCAAGCTATTGGACAGAGCCAGCAAATCAGCCCTAATCCAGGATGTGCCTGTACCGTGCCACCTTCTACCACACCATTGCTAAACTCGGTGAGGAAGAAAGGTACGTTCATCTGGAGACCATCGTTAATCTCAGTGCCAGAATCGAAGACATCAGCACCGGTGATTAAAATTTCGGCTCCCAGGAAATTACCCGCCGCATCAAAGATTTCAATCGGATCGGCACTACCAATGAAAGCATCATTGCTGGGGAAGAACATCGCCCCAAAGCTCAAGAAGCGGTTGGTTGCAGGGTCGAGGACAAAGCTAGCTGCTCCAGTCTCTCCTCCGAGGAATTCACCGGGGAACAGAACGGCGGCTTCGTCAATAACCAATCCCTGAACACCCCCATTGAGACCCGCAGCACTAACGGCGAATTCGCCAGAGATGGTGTCTTCATCGGGAGGAACGACCGCTGGATTCAGGTCGGCAGCCAGGAATTGCTCGAAGAAACCGGGAATATCGTTCTCGAAACCGCTATAACCTTCTTCGGCCAGCCACATCAAACCGGTGGAAGCAGGGAACCCAGGTCAAACAGGTCAAAGCTGCCATCTTGGAAGGCAACCCACAGAGGCGTAATCAGAGCGCCAGCTAAACCACCGGGCGTCAGGTTTTCGACCAAGACAGTGACAGCACCAGGGGTAGCCGTACTGAAGTAGCTAGCCGTGCCTGCACTCAGATCTACGGTTACGGGGAAAGAAACGGTGCTGAAGTCAGCGGTATCATTGCCTTCTCCGCCATCCACGATGTCTGTTCCATTGCCAGGAAGCAGGGTATCGTCGCCAGGGCCACCTTCGAGGACATCATTTCCTGCCAAAGCATCCAGGGTATCGTTCCCCCCTAAGCCAATTAGGGTGTCATCTCCCGGTGTGCCGATGAGGGTGTCGTCTCCATCGGTTCCCACTATGGCATCATCGCCTCCCAGGGTGAAACGTGCGATCGCCGGGTTGTGATCGCTGGCCCGTTGGGGGGAATCGACAAAGTTAGCATTAACGTCAACGATGTCGTATTCTGCCCCGGCGGCCAGCAGACTGTCGCTGACGAAAATGTGATCCAGCGCCTGTCCGTTGCCATCGAAGACAAAGGTAACGGTTTCTAGGGGATCGAGGGTATTGGTCAGGTTGGTGAGGGTGGGTTCGTTACCCGTACCACCGAGAACTTGCGTTTGATAGGTCTCAAACTGGAAGCCGTTGAGGTCGCCAAGGACGGCCACATTAGCTGTCGGGTCTAGTGTATTGACAAAATCCCGATTCGCCTGAGCTTGGGCGAGACGTTCGTCTGCACCCCCAATCGCCGGCGGTTGAATGCCACCAAAGAGAGGATTGCTGCCGCCCCGCGAGGTGAAGTGGTTGTTGATTACGGTAATTTCTTCGCCATTGAAGCTGAAGGTGGCAACCAAGGGTAAGCGGCTGTCAAAGAAGGGATTAGCCGGGTCGCTTTGGGGCAGAACGGTGGTGTCTAAAACCGTCTGCACCGAGCTTTCCACCAAATCCACTCGCTCTGGATTGTACAAATAGGCAACGCGGATGTTGCCCCCGGGCTGGCCACCACTCTGGTCGTCTTCAATAAAGGTGTTGTCGATGAATTCATAGCTTGGGCCCCCCGCCGCCGCGATCGCATCCACGAGCATTTGCAGGGTGACACTGGCGGAGGTGATGGTTGAGTTGACGGAACCGTCGTTATCTTGGACTTCTTGCAGACCGATAACATCGGGGGTTCCCAGATTATTGATAATCTGCTGAGCAATCAGCTCAAAACGACCATTAGCAACATCGGTGTCGCCATCGCTATCGTTGGGGTCGAGGTTGAGGACGTTGTAGGTGGCAATGCTCAAGCTATTGGACTCGGCAATCAGGGAAGTGATTTCTGGAGTCAGGGGGCTGGGAGTTGTCTGGATGACAGGGTCGCTCACCAACACCTCAAAGTTGCCAAAGCTATAGCTCACAACCCCAGTAATATTGCCCACCAGGGCCCCCGGATTGACGGCTGGTAGCAGGTTATCATCCACCAGGGCATCAATTTGAATCCGCTCTGGGTTGAAGTCAATATCGATTAAATCGGTGGTGTCGCTAGCGGGGTCGAGATCGTTGATGGTGATGCCTCCCCGGCTATTGCGGCCCGTAACGCCTGCGCCTTGGTTGGCCACCACAAAAATTCAAAGGGACTGCCGCCACCAAAATCCTCTCTGGGGGAGACGACTACCGCATCTTCCACGGTCACGAGCATACCTTCGATGCTCTCGAAGAAATCAATGCCATCGGTTTCCGGGTTGAAGGTGCCGGGATTGGCTTGCAGATTAGCGGGCAGCTCGTTCAAGCTAATAATGGTTTCCGTGGGCAGAACCCGGCCGCTCGCAGCCGAGGATGGTCGCCGGCCTGGTAGGGGATTGCCCGAAGAGAGAGCAGT
>JAAUTE010000025.1 GCA_012031815.1 Chloroflexaceae bacterium | reverse complement strand
GTCGCGCACGTCCGAGCACCTGAGCGACAATGCGGTTGGCGTCTTCCTCTGACATATCCTGCCGTTGGGATAACAAAGCCACCAGGGTGTCCCGATCCATCGCCGCCAAGCGTTCTTTGAGGCTTTCTGCCCCTGCCTGGGGATCATGGAGCAACAGTTTGAGATCCCGCTGAATTCCCAGGGGATTGAGTTCTTCCCGTCCTGTATTGCGGAGATAGTCTTGCAGGGAGTCGCGGAAGTTGATGGCTCGCTGTTGGGCGCGGCTGGCCAGACGGCGCGGGCTATTGGCAAGGCGGCGCAGGGTTCCCAACACTTCATCAATAATCTGGTTGACCTGCTCCTCGCTTAAATCTTGCCGCTGGGCCAGGAGTTGTACCAGGGTTTCGCGATCCATTGCCGCCAGGCGATGTTGAATGGCTTTGGCTCCCGCTTTCGGTTCGGAGAGCAGTCGGCTGAGATCCCGCTGGATGCCTTCGGGATTGAGTTCCTCCCGTCCCGTGTTGCGAAGATAATCGGCGATCGCGGAAGTGGTCTGCTCATATTGCGCTTGCAGTTGTCCGGCCAATCGTTGGGGGGCAAAGCGGATGCGCGTCCAGTTGCGCTCCACGCGGTCGAGGAGGTCGTTGACTTGGGCTTCGCTGAGATCGCCGCGGGTGGCTAGGGTTCGCACCAATTCCTCGCGATTGTAGCGGGAGGCTCGCAAACGCAGGGCTGCCGCTCCGGCCTCTGGGTCTTTTAGCAATAGGGACAGTTCGTGTTCGAGGTTGCTGCCCTGGAGATTGGAGGTGTTTTGCAAGTATCCCTGGATTTTATTCCACAGGTCTTCGGCTTTCTCTCGGGCCGATCTCTCCCGGTCTTGGGCCCGATCCAACAGGCGATCGCGGGCGAGCATCATTTCCTGGGCGATCCCTGGGACGGCTTCTGGTTCGAGGTTTTGGCGCTGATGCAGCAACCCTTCAAACATGCCTCGGTCGAATTGGGAGAGGCGAGCGCTCAACTGGGCGTAATCCCCGTTGGGATCGTCCAAAATCCCCGCCAAGCTCCCGTGGATCGCCTCTGGCGTCAATTCT
The DNA here is from genome assembly GCA_012031815.1 of Chloroflexaceae bacterium. Taxonomy (GTDB): domain Bacteria; phylum Cyanobacteriota; class Cyanobacteriia; order Cyanobacteriales; family JAAUTE01; genus JAAUTE01. Next base: position 22,086 of record JAAUTE010000025.1, on the reverse strand, counting down.
TCCCTGGGAGTGAGGAGGATGTATTGTTCCACATCGCGGTGCAGGGAGACGAGTTTTTCCCGTTCGCTGGCTGCCTGGAGCGCTACCAGCATTTCCCGGCGGATCGTTTCTAAGCTGTCGGCAAGCTGATTGACTTCGGTTTGGGTAAATAACCCCTTCTGCCGCAGCCAATCGGCGAAATCTGAGCGGCTAATCTGCTCTAGCTCGCGGGCATTGGCTTCTGGGTCGGCTTGGGGGTCTTGCAAGCGCTCCCGCAGTTGTTGTTCCACTAAGTTGCGATCGCGCAATTGCCAGGGATAGGCGCTGAGCAAGTAGTTCTCCACATCAGCTCGAATGACGCTGTAGGTGGGTTGTTCCCCCATAATTTCCTGGGTTTGTTCCAGGAGCGATCGCGCAGGGAGTGAATCTTACTAACGACGGTTTGGGCATTGAGGTCGGACAGATCGGCGCGGCCCAAAACCATGCCAATGAGACTGTTTAAACTCATGCCCAGGGCCTGGAGCCGACGCGGGCTGCTTCCGTGAGGGGCCCGCTGCTTTGAGAGGGCTGCTGGCGTTCCGTGGCTTCCCGGCGCAAACGCAACTCATCAATCAAGGCATCAAGCTTGCTGCCGAAATTAGCCCCAAGAAGTTCGCCAGGACTGGCCTTTTTCACATAATCAGCCAGGTCTGCCACCGCATCCTGCCGCCGTCCTCCCCCCCAGGCGACGCCGCCACACCCGTTCCAAATCCTCGGCAATGTCTGCCACCTCCTGACGGGAAAGATCGGTGCGACTGCTGACGATATCCACAAAGGTTTGGCGCGTTACCCCCGATAGGCTTCGTCGCTGACCCCTTGCAAGTTGGTTTCATCCAAAAGTCTTTCTAAATCGGCGCGAATGGCGTTTCTATCCAAGCGGGGCGGTTTAATGGCTTCGATGTAGTCTTCGAGCTGCTCCCGTAGAGATTGGGGATCGAGCGCGTTTCCCAGTTCGCGACGCACAGCAGCGGCAGCGGCTTCAGCGGTGGCTACCACTTCTCGATTGACAGCTCTCCCACCTAAGGCAGCCGTAGCCGTACCCAGAATTGCCTGCATTCCTGCCGTGGCCGTATTGATAACAGAACCAACTACGGAACCAACTATGGAATTAACGGCGTTAGAACTGGCCCACATCAGCAGGCAAAAATAGGTCGCCCAAATCACCAGTCCCACAATCGCCCCTAATCCCGCTGAAACCAGCAAGCTCAACTTCACTGCCAGCAAACAGGCGAGAAACAGGGAAAGGGTCACGGTAATCAAAGTCGCCAGTCCCAGGGTCGTGCCAATTTTTTTAATGGTGCTACCGAAGCCCGTTTGGTGATCTTCCCCACGCTGCCGCCGCAGGTTTTCGGCCTCTTCTGTAGTTGTAGGCACGACTTCTGGGGTATAAACCACATCATCGCGATGGGAGCGACCCATCAGGGAAATACCCGCAGCAACGCCCAGGTTTGTAAACAACAATTGAAAGGCAAAGGCGAGGAGAACGCCTGCGATCAAAGCAGCGAAAAACTGAGGCCCGTCAAAGATATAAGCCGCTTCATCAGCAACTTCTACTTCCGACTCAATACCAATTTGGGCCAGCCAGAGTATGGGGATTAAAAGTCCCATCATTGATGTTCCTCCTTAGAGGGATTAAAGGATTGAGTTGAATCGATCACTTCTCTGTTAGCCTGCAAGGTAGCGGCTAAATTATCTAGAGAGGATAGTCTGTCACTATAGAGATTCGCCATACGCTTAATTTTCTTGAACTTAAAAACCCGCCAACATCCCTCGCAAGCCTGACTTAAGGTGATTTGCGATCGCGTGCCGGACATAGTTTTTTTTACAGCTAAAGACTAACAAGAATATTATTGCTACTTTTAACTAATATGAATAGGAGACAAGCCCCGCAGCCTGCTGCCAGCGCCTACAACTTCGGGTTTGTTTCCAATGCTTTATTGTGCCTAATTCCTGATAGCGAGTTATCCCCTGAGCGAGGTAATCCTTCTGATTAGAGGCTGAACTAAATGCCGGGTGGGCAGGATTTTAGGGAAATCTCGTGCTTCTTTGTGAAGGGAATACTTAAATAAGTGATTAGGCGCAATAAATTTAAAAAATCACCTAACCCCCTAGCCCCCCTTCCCTAGGAGAGCAGGGGGGAACAATTTTTTGAGGTTTCTCCCCTCGTCTTGTAGGAGAGGGGTCGGGGGAGAGGTTTGTGGAATTAATTTTGCCCGCCTACTTAAATCCTCTAAAATAATCCTTGAAAATTAATCCCAGTCTCCTTCTAATTCGGCTGAACTGGGAGCGATCGCCCTTGAGATTAACCAAGAACAAATGCGAGTTTCCTTGATTTGACACTCCCATCGCTAAAAGCGAGGGATTCTTGGTTCATTGAGTTTCCTTAATTTGGCAGGACGTATCCAGCCAAACCAGAGGGAATCTCTCCCCAAGCGTGAGTTCCCGTGTGCCCCACGGTACTTAGTCCTTTTTTGAGAATGTTGATGGCGGCATTTACGTCCCTGTCTTCTGCGTATCCACAATGAGAACAAACGTGAGTTCTTGTAGATAGGGATTTAGGAACTTTCTCGCCACAACTAGAACAATCTTGACTGGTATTATGGGGAGCTACAGCCACGATCACTTTCCCATATTTATAGCCAAAATATTCTAGCCATCCTCTAAAGATACTCCAAGCCGCATCGTTGATAGATTTAGCTAGTTTCGAGTTTTTTGCCATGCCTTTAACGTTTAAGTCTTCGTAGACCACCAAGTCGTTAGACCGGATTACGCGCAATGCCTCTCTCTGGACAAAGCCTTTACGTTGCCTACTTACTCTTAAATGCTTTCTAGCATATCTCTTCCTAGCTTTTTTGTAGTTGTTTGATTGAGGTTGACCACCTTTAAACTTCTTGGATTTCTTCCGGTTTAGGCGATTTAATCTTTTTTCTGCTTGGCGATAGTATTTTGGTGTTTCTACCATTTCCCCATCGCTGTCAGCATAGAAAATCTTTAGCCCCACATCCAATCCCACACATTTCTTAGATGGTTCGAGGGGTTTTGCGTATTCCCGAACATCTAAATTAATGCAAAATTGAACGTAATAACCGTCTGCACGCCTGACAATCCTAACTCGTTTAATTTGGTCTAAGGGGTAGAAATTTAGGTCTCTGGTTCCTTTGAGTTTAAGGGTTCCGATATTCTTTTTGTCGGTGAAAGTGATTTTCTTTCTATTTTCAGATAGCTTCCACCCGGAATGCTTATACTCCACAGAACGATTATTCTTCTGGAATTTAGGATAGCCTGCCGCATTCCGCACCTTCTTTCTCTTAACCCCTTTTTTGCAATTGTCGTAGAAACGAGAAATAGCCGACCAAGCCCTTTCTGCCGATGCTTGTCTAGCTGTGGAGTTTAGTTCATCAGCAAACTTAAACTCTTTAGCCAAAAGCGCACAATACTTGTTGAGAGAGTATTTATCGATTCTATCCTCTCGCTTAGCATTCATCCAAAGCCTTAAAGCCTTGTTGCGGATGAATTGAACTGTGCGAATAGCATCGTCAATGGCAGCACATTGACTCGGTTTGACTACCGCTTTCATTTCTAAGACAATCATTGCTGAGCGACCGCAAACAACGTAATTTAAGCTAACGCAACCAGCATAAAACTGCCAAGGATTTAATCGTGCTTCGCTTTTTTATGCTGGTCGGGTTTCATCCCGTCAGTGAAACTGATGGTCTTCACTCGACATTTAAGATAAAGTTGCGATCGCCCTTCCTGCTGCCGACGACTCCCTCCCCGAAGAAGAAAAGTAAAATCTTAGACAAAATATCGTGACTGGCCGAGAAAAAAGCTTGACTTACCGAGATCGGAGCCTGCTTAGCTGAATCGCGAAATTAACCTGCCTGACCCAGGAGCAGCCCAAACCATTGCTGGGAATCGCGCCAAGTTGCTAGGGTATTCAGACCCCATGCAGACAAATAGGATTGCATTGCTTGACAATCAAATTTACGAGAAATCTCGGTCAGAATGTACTCCCCTTCCGCCAAGTTCATCAAAAAATTGAGCCGTTGGAGCGTCACGGTTTGCGGAACTTTGCTAAGCAAGTGCATCTCAATTTGCGCCTCGGATTCGTTGTAAATTGCCCGATGCTCAAACTGACTTACCGCAAAATTTCCGCCAAATCGCCAATTGAGATGCTGCAACATATTTAAATTAAAGGCAGCGGTTACGCCCTGGCTGTCGTTATAGGCTGCTTCTAAAATCCCTTTGGGTTTTTGTAGATCGATGCCGAGGAGAAAATAATCCCCCGGTTGCAGCGCTTCCATTACCTGCTCAAAAAAGCGATCGCATTCCTGCGGCGAGAAATTGCCGAGGGTACTGCCCAGAAACACCAACAGACGGGCGGGCAACACTGAAGGCAGCAGGCGGGCGAGGGCTAACTCATAGGTTCCTGCCAGGGCAGAGATTTTCAGGGAGTCATACTCTTGCAGCAGGGTTTGGGCACTGGCTCGCAGCATCCCCGCACTCACATCCACCGGCACGTAGCGCAAGGGATAGCCTAAGGTTTGATAGGCATCCAACAACAAGCGGGTTTTCGTCGAGCTGCCGCTGCCCAATTCCACCAACTCACAGGGCCCCGTCAATTCCGCGATCGCCCCAGCAGACTGTCTTAAAATGGTCGCCTCAGTGCGCGTGGGATAATATTCTGGTAACTCACAGATCTGCTCAAACAGCTCAGAACCGCGATCGTCATAAAAATAACGGGGTGGTAGGGTTTTCTCGGCCCGCGTTAACCCGGCCATAACCTCTTCCCCGCGATCTGTATTGTCTTCGTCCAGCAACAAATTCTCGATCTGCAAGCGTTTCTCCAATGCAGGGGGTAAAAACGCTTCTTTGCCCGTCATTTGAGACGAATTTGCCATGAAACCTCCAAAAGCCGCAATAGAAACTCAATTTCTGAGATTGAGGGTCGCAACTGCAAAATACAACAATTGGCAGTGCCAGCGGCAGAGTAATTAGAAATTGTAATTCCTGGTGTAAAAATGATTAATATTTTCGTCTTCTGCAACAATATGCCTTTCGATCAAGCCGAAACTGACTCAAACTATGCCTGGCCCGCCCTCCCCACAGAGTGTTTTAAAATACAGCCCCAGCTAGATAGAAGAAAAGAGACGCGATCGCATCTCCAAGAAAAACAGCTAGTCCATTCGGGTTGGTAATTTTGACCGATTGTGCGCTGCCAGATTGAGTAACGGCAGTCACTACCACAAACTTGCCCTGAGCAATGTTAATCTTAACTTGATCGAAAGGAACGATAGCAGGCATAGAAAATCTCCCTTGTGGAGTGGTTTACGGCATTAATCTACCGTTTGTGCAGTTGTCTAACAAAAAAAGTTTGGGGAGTTAACCCTAAATCAGCAAATATTTTTAGCCACAAGTCCAACGCAATTACCTGTGGGGACAGCAAAATTATTTTCTTTTATCGTCAAACCTGAAAAAAGCCCATAAAACTAAGAATAGACTGGTAAATTCCCATAAATCCTCAATTAAAATAAGTCTATGTCTATTTTTTCCGATAAAGACCCCGAAATTCTCTTCCGTGAGGGGTTGCAATATCTAGAAGCCAAGGACATGGCCGCCGCCCTCGATCGCTTTGAAGCAGTTTTACAGGGTGATGCCTATTTCAGCGAGGCTTGGGGCTGTCGCGCTTTGGTATTAGCTTACTTTCAACGCTACGAAGAGGCCATTGCCAGTTGCGATCGCGCCCTGGATCTCGACCCTAATTTACCTAATGGTTGGTTAAATCAGGGAAAAATTTGGTTTGAGTGGGGAAAATTCAAGGAAGCCTTAGAGAGTTTCGAGCGCGCCATTAAGCAGCACCCCGCGAGTTGGGAAGCCTGGGCCAGTAAAGGTAACGCCCTGGTAACCCTCAAACGCTATCTAGAAGCCATTCCCTGCTACGATCGCGCCCTAGAGTTTAACCCCAACGACTACAAATCCTATGCCAATCGGGGCATGGCCCAGGCTAGCGCCGGACGGTTTCGCGCGGCCATTCGCAGCTATGACAAGGCCCTGGAAATTGCCCCCCAAGCGGCAGAACTGTTCTACAACCGGGGCTGCGCCTATATGTCCTGGAAAAACTATGGCGAAGCCCTAGCCGACTTCGATCGCGCCGTTGCCTTGGAGCCGGATCGGGTGGCCGCCTGGATTAACCGGGGAACGGTACTGTCTCAGCTAGAACGGCAGGAAGAAGCCTTAACGTCCTACCAACAAGCAATTTTGCTCGATCCCCAGGAAACCCACGCCTGGAATAATCAGGGTCTGGTATTGCGTAAATTAGGCCGGATAGACGCAGCCATCGCCGCCTACGACCGAGCGCTCCAGTGCGACCCCAATAATTACGAAGCTTGGGACAATCGCGGCTATGCCCTCACTAAATTGGGCAAATTCAAGGACGCCCAGGCTAGCTTTGACCGCGCCCTGGCCATCGTTCCGGATCACGCCAACGCGATTTACAACCAGGGCTACTGCTATTCGCTACAGGGTAAAACCACTCTGGCAGTGGACTGTATTGCTCGCTCCCTTCAGCTTAATCCTGAAAAATATGCGGAATTGGTCAAGGAAGACCCGGATTTGGCTAATTTACACAAGAACAAGCGCTTTCAGGCTCTCTTGAAAAAATATTCCTAGACCGGGCCCCTAAGACAAGTCGAGCATGCGCTGGATTGGCCGGAAAGCTGCCGCGCGAATGGCTTCGGGTAGGATAATTTCCGGGCTTTTGTGCTTCATGGCCAGGTAAAGCTTTTCTAAGGTGTTGAGGCGCATGTAGGGGCATTTGTTACAGTTGCAGTTATTGAGCGCCGGAGCGGGAATAAACTGCTTATGGGGCGCATCTTTACGCATTTGGTGGATAATTCCCGGTTCTGTCGCCACAATAAAGCTCTGGCTGTCGCTGGTCAGGCAATATTTCAGCAAGGCTGTAGTCGAGCCGATGAAGTTGGCATGGCGCAGGACGGACTCTTCACATTCCGGATGGGCAATCACTTCCGCTTCTGGATGATGGGTTTGCAGTTGGACGATTTTTTTCTCGGAGAAGGTTTCGTGAACGATGCAACTCCCCTGCCAAAGCACCAACTCCCGGCCTGTCTGCTGCATCACATAGCGACCGAGGTTGCGATCGGGGGCAAAAATAAGGGGCTGCTCGGCGGGAATTTGGCTGACAATTTTCACCGCGTTGGAGCTGGTGCAGATAATGTCGCTCATGGCCTTGATTTGGGCCGAGCAATTGATGTAGGAAATGACCAGGTGGTCGGGGCGAGCGGCTTTGAAGGCAGCAAATTCCGCCGGGGGACAGGTATCCGCCAGGGAACAGCCCGCATTCAGGTCAGGGAGCAGCACCAGTTTATCGGGGTTGAGAATTTTGGCAGTTTCCGCCATGAAATGAACCCCGGCAAACACAATGACATCGGCGTTAGTTTGGGCGGCTTGGCGGGACAATCCCAGAGAATCGCCAATATAATCGGCAATATCTTGAATATCGGGGTCTTGGTAGTAATGAGCTAAAATAACGGCGTTCAATTCCCGCTTCAGCTTGGTAACGGCACTGAAGAGATCGTCGGGAAACGGCGTTGTCACGGGTTGGGGGAGAACAGTAGCAAACACAATGGGCGATCGCGTCTAGGACGTAAGGTGAGGGGTTATGGTTATTATTACCATAATTTTATAGTGGATTTCACTAAAATAGCAACTCTCGATTAAAAGTCAACTTGGCGGCTGGTGGGGCGATCGGGAGGGAACGGGCAGGGACGGTATAATTTTCCTAAGACGAGCAAGAGGATGGCAGGCTTATGTATCAACGCATTCTGGTCGCCTGGATCTGTCCCCCCCTCAGTCCCGGCATTTTTTCCCGCGCGCTTGCGATCGCCGAGCAAGGCCAGGGCAAAATGCTGCTGCTCCACGTCCTGTCTGCCGATGAAGAAATAGTCCTATGCCTGTGCCGTCTCCAGCGGAGATTCCCCTGTATCCGGCTGGGGCCAACGATTTGACCCTAAAAAGTTGGCAGGAGCAATGGGAGCGCTACAAGCAGGAAGGATTAGAGTTGTTGAATTCCTTTGCGAAAGAAGCCGATAGCCATGGGATTGACGTTGAATTTCAGCAGCAACCCGGACAGTCCGGCGATTGTATTGACCATTGGGCGCGAAATTGGCAGGCGGATTTAGTCGTGGTAGGACGGCGCGGGCGCTCCGGCTTGAGTGAAATGCTGTTGGGCAGCGTCAGCAACTACGTCCTCCATCATGCCCCCTGTTCAGTTTTAATCGTGCAATAAAGGGCTTTCCCGTCGGCTCGCTGACAAGCTAGGATCGAGGCAGTGTTTTCGCCCTAACCACCATGCCCCGCACCCAACGCAACGATAATTTTATTGATAAAAGCTTCACGGTGATGGCAGACTTGATCCTCAAGCTGTTTCCCACCGACAAGCAGTCCAAAGAAGCCTTTGCTTATTACCGGGATGGCATGTCCGCCCAAGCGGATGGGGAATACGCCGAAGCTCTGGATAATTACTACGAAGCGCTCAAGCTCGAAAAAGATTCCAACGATCGCAGCTATATTCTCTACAATATTGGCTTAATTCACACCAGCAACGGCGAACATGAAAGAGCGCTGGAGTACTATTTCCAAGCCATTGAACTCAATCCCCGCATGCCCCAAGCCTTAAATAATATTGCTGTCGTCTATCATTATCAAGGAGAACGGGCTAAGGAAGCAGGTAAGGAAGCGGAAGCGGAGGCCCTCTACGATAAGTCCGCCGAGTTTTGGAAACAGGCCATTCGCCTGGCTCCCAACAACTATATCGAGGCGCAAAACTGGTTGAAAATTACGGGCCGCTCGGACATTGATGTCTTTTTCTAGAAGCAATGCAAAAAGGCGATCACAGCCCAATGTCTGTTTAAGATCTGGGGAGAGATTTCCCCGTTTAAATTTCAAATATCGAATTTGATGAATTTTTGTTGACAGCCTAATTTCGTCTAAGGAAATGTCCATGATCGACCGCGAACAAGTCCGCAAAGTCGCCCATCTGGCCCGGTTGGAATTAACCCCAGAGGAAGAAGCCCAATTTACCATTCAATTGGGTAATATTTTGGAATATTTTGAACAACTCAGTCAACTAGCCACGGACAATGTACCCCCCACCACCAGAGCCATTGAATTGAGCAATATTACTCGTCCCGATCGCTTAAACCCCTTTCCCGATCACCCAGCGTTGATCGAACAAGCGCCAGAAACAGAAGGGGATTTTTATCGCGTTCCGCAAATTCTCAGTACCGACGAAGGCTAAACCGAGGGAGTTGTTTTGAATCTCCTACCCCAACGTAGGAGATTTTATCCCAGTATTAAACAGCAACGGGTACTTGGGGTGCAAAATTCCCCCTTAGAAGCTAGAGAAAAACTAAAACTTCTTACCCTGGAAGCCAGGGGTCTTTACACTGAACCTGTGGCGCAAACCTTAAGGATGAGATTGTTTTATGGATACTGCTGCACTCTGGCAACGTTACCAGGACTGGCTTTACTACGACGCCGGACTGGATCTTTATGTTGATATTAGCCGCATTCGCTTTGACGATGCCTTTGTCGCATCAATGCAACCCAAGTTTGAAAAAGCCTTTCAAGATATCCAAGCCTTAGAAGGCGGCGCGATCGCCAACCCGGACGAGAATCGCATGGTGGGGCACTACTGGCTGCGCGACCCCGACCTGGCCCCCACCCCAGAACTGAAAGAAGAGATTGTCACAACCCTAGAGCAGGTCAAAACCTTTGCCCAGAAAGTCCATCGCGGCGAAGTTCATCCCCCCGGAGCTGCCAAATTTAGCGATATTCTCTCCATTGGCATTGGCGGCTCGGCACTAGGGCCCCAATTCGTTGCCCAAGCCCTGGCCCCCAGTTTTCCCCCGTTAAATCTGCACTTCATCGACAACACCGATCCCGCAGGCATCGAGAAAGTCCTGGAAACCCTGGGCGATCCCCAGCATCGTCCCCTCAAAGAACGCCTCAATACCACGCTGGTACTGGTCATCTCCAAGTCGGGGGGAACCCCAGAAACCCACAACGGCATGACGGAAGTCAAAGCCGCCTACGAAGCCAGAGACCTGAATTTTGCGGCCCACGCAGTTGCCATTACCGGCCACGGCAGCAAAATGGACAAAATTGCGGAATCAGAAGGCTGGTTGGCGCGATTGCCCATGCATGACTGGGTAGGCGGCCGTACCTCAGAAATGTCAGCAGTCGGGTTAGTGGCGGCGGCGCTGCAAGGCATCGACATTGACGGCATCCTCGCGGGCGCAAAGATGATGGATGCTACTACCCGCAAGGCCGATCTCAAAACCAATCCGGCGGCGTTGCTGGCCCTGGCTTGGTACTATGCAGGCAATGGCAAGGGCGAAAAGGATATGGTTGTCCTGCCCTACAAAGATAGTTTGGCGCTCTTGAGCCGCTACCTGCAACAGCTAGTCATGGAATCCCTGGGCAAGGAAAAAGATCTGGACGGCAACATCGTTCACCAGGGCATCGCCGTTTACGGCAATAAAGGTTCCACTGACCAGCACGCCTACGTGCAGCAACTGCGGGAAGGGGTTCCTAATTTCTTTGCAACCTTTATTGAAGTCCTCAAGGATAAAGAGGGCCCGGCTCTAGAAATTAACCCTGGAGTCACTTCTGGAGATTATTTATCGGGCTTTCTCCAGGGAACGCGCCAAGCTCTCTACGAAAACGGGCGGGATTCAATTACCATCACCATTCCCAAAGTGGATGCTTGCTATGTTGGGGCATTGATTGCTCTCTACGAACGGGCCGTAAGCCTTTATGCGTCTTTGGTTAACATCAATGCCTATCACCAGCCGGGGGTGGAAGCGGGCAAGAAAATGGCGGCTTCTATCGTCGATCTGCAAGTTCGGGTGTTGCAGGTGTTAAAGGTCGCGGGCAAGCCCCTCTCATTGTCGGAGGTTGCTGAGCAGGCGGACGCTCAAGATAACATCGAATCGATTTACAAAATCCTGCGCCACCTTGCAACTAACGATCGCGGTATTAGCCTTGAGGGAGATGTGAGTCAGCCCAGCAGCCTTAAGGTGAGTCAGTCGGCTTAAGGGTTGGGAAACAAGTCAGAAGTAAATTATCAAGCCCGATCGGGTAATAATCTACTCTTTACTTGAATTACGGTACATTGGGCGGTCTGTTGTTATGGAACAGATCGCTTATTTGTCAGAAATATTATTTATTGCTCTGACTCACCTGCCCGATGGCTGTCTAGATTGCGGCCCGCTGGCCCGATCGCTCACCCCCCGACGCTCACCCAGGAAGAGTCTGCCTATAGCCCTGCCAAGCCAAACGAGCGGTTCCATAGGCTGCATCGGTGTGGGGAGATGCTAACACGGGAAGGTTCAGATAGCGCTGGCGAATTTGCTGCCAAACCGCGTTTTTTGCGCCGCCTCCCGCCGTATAAACCCGCTCTAGTGGCGACGCTCCCAACGCCTCCAACAATTCGTAGCCCCTGGCTTCAATGCGAGCCATACTCTCCAGCAATCCCTGCAAAAATGCCACGGGATCGTCCGGACGCGGCTCCAGTCTCGGCGCTAGTTCTGGGTCGTTGGTGGGAAAGCGATCGCCTTTTTTGAGCAGGGGATAGTAATCCAGGGAACTGGTCTGGTTTGGGTCGATTTGGGCGCTGAGGCTGACCAATTCCTCATTACTAAAAAAATGCCGTAAGACCGCGCCGCCTGTATTGGATGCCCCACCAGTCAACCACAAATTCCCCAAGCGATGGCTGTAAATGCCGTAGCGCAACGCTTCAACGGGCCTGTGGCTGAGTAGTTTGATTGCCAGGGTCGAGCCGAGGGACGTTACCCCTGTCCCCGGCCGTTCCCCGCCGCTCGCTAAAAACGCCGCAATGCTATCAGTAGTTCCCCCACAAAACCAGACAGGTTTTCGGCAACTGCAACCGGGCCGCAACTTCGGACGTAACGGGCGCGATCGCCTCTCCTGGGGTTAGCACCTGGGGGAGCAAGCCAAAAAAGGGCAAGGCTCGCAGCCAGTCGGGATAGCGCAACCGCACCACGTCGTAGCCCAACTTGAGAGCATTGTGATAGTCGCTGTAACCCAAGCGCCCGTGCAGTAAAAATCCCAACCAGTCCGCCTGATGGAGAAAATAGCGGGCCTCAGCAAAAATTGCCTGGTCAGACCACCAGATTAGCTTGGCAAAACTAGAGCTAGCGCTATTCACCAAATGCTCCGGTGGGGCAAGGGCTTGTACTGCTGCTAAAACCGCCACTCCCCGACCGTCGTTGTATAAAATCGGCTCGTCCAGAGGATTGCCCCCGCCATCACAGAGCAACACCGTTGCCGACGTGCCATTAATGGCGATCGCGACGGTTGCCGCCCGAATTGGGAGAGGAACCTGGACAATCAGGTCATGTAGCGCGTCTTGCCAAATTTTGGGCCCTTGGTTCGTAAATTTAGATTCTCCTTGATAATCAACGGCATTCAGCTGCGAGAGCGCCACTAGCCTCGCCCCAGAGGTTCCAAAATCAATCCCCAGACAGTAACTTACCAACTTCTCAGACGTGCCTAATCGCCACTAATATGAACGACCACCTCTCGCTGGTGGCTGTACTGACGGTGTTCCCACAGATAAATTCCCTGCCAGGTTCCAAGCAATAGCCTGCCATTAGCGATGGGAATCTGTTCCGAAGTTCGCGTCAGAGCCGAGCGAATGTGAGCCGGCATGTCGTCGGGGCCTTCCGTGTTGTGAACGTAGCGGTTGGGGTCTTCAGGAACCAGTTGGGCAAAAAAATTCCCTAAATCCACCAGCACGTCAGGGTCAGCATTTTCTTGAATGAGCAAGCTGGCAGAGGTATGGCGCACAAAAATCGTACACAATCCCGATTTAATGCCCGCTTCCGCCACAATTGTCTCAACTTTGCCCGTAATTTTTTTGTAGAGACTTAGCCGTTGTTTTCAGCGTCAGCGTTTTTTGATAGTGTGCCATTGCTAATCCTGCTATTTTCTCTCTTAAACTGGGAGAATTATCCACCCTCGCCGTTCAATCCTGGCTGTCATTAACGCTTTCTTCTCGATCACGCTCCAATTCAGCGGGGGCATCAGCGGAGACATTCGATTCGGCGATCGCTTCCTCTACGTCCGCCGCAGCCCCAGGCTCTTCCTCGCTCACCTCATTCCAGGGGAATCGTACTGATTCCAGGGTAAAATCGGGGTATTAGGCAGATTTTGCGTTAGAACAGTAATATTTTCTGGATCTGGCTCTGGTAGGTGTACCTCCGGCAGCGAGGTTTCCTCGGCGATCGCAAAGGCTTGAGGCGACACCGTGGTTAAATCACGATTCGTATCGGTTGATTCCGTCATCATAAAATCCCCTGCCCCTAGCCGAGAATATCCAGTTGCAGCCCCGGCAGAAAATAAACCGCAGCTATATGCAACATAATAACCAAACCCAGGGCCCAAGTCACATAAGCAGCATAGGTCAAAGATTGGGAAATATCATCTAAACGCTGCTTGTTTAGTTTATAAATTTCTACCAGGTTAGCCATCATCTTGAGCTGGTACTCCTCCGGCGAGAAGTTAAGATAGCGCTCAAAAAAATTTACTATCTTCTAGATTGGGACTAACGGCAACCTGTCGAGGGAGGAAGGCATTGATCAGCAGGGTAAAATCAATTACAAATCCTAAAATTTCGCCAATACTCAAAAAATTGAAAATATAAATTAAGCGCGAAACGGTTAAGCTCGTGAGCAGTGCGCCATTGACAACAAATAGAATATTCAGTTTAGCCGTGAGGCTTTGGCTCTCTTCTCGCTGTTGCTGAATAATCGTACGGACATCTTGAGCTGCCAGGTCAATGGTACTGGCTCCAGGGGAATTTCCATTGCTATGGGAGGGGACGATACTGTTGGTTAGAGTCGGAGCGAGGGCAATCATAATACGGACTGTCGGTGGAGGTCAGGAAAAATAGTCAATGACGGCTTGGGCGATCCGCTCACTGCCGTCCGTGGGTAACGAAGCGTCCAGACGGGGAGGCAAGCAGGGCCGCACTATAAAATCCCAGCGATCGCTAAAGAAGTCCTGTGGGTCTATGATTAAATGTCTAGCATAATCTTGAATGCCCTGGAGGAGTAAGGGCGACTCCGCAAAGCCTTCGCGGGTTAGGGAGACAATGGGCACGCTCAGGCGCAGGGCTTCCGCAAAGGTACTAAAACCCGGTTTCGAGACGACGCGATCGCAAAGGGGCATGAAATCCACCGGACGATAGTGAGGGTCTTGAATTTTCACCAAATTAGGCAACGGAGGAGCCTGTCGGTCAAAACTGATGAATTGCCACCCCGGATAATTCTCTAGAACTTTATAGGGAATTTGTTGGAGTCCCAAACCGCCAAAGGTTAACAAAATGGTTTTTTCTTTGGGCGCAGTCAAATTAAAGTGTTCCCGTAGTTTGCCAAGGGGATAACGGGGGTTGCCGCCCGTTAATCCCATTTCAACCCTTTGGGGAAAAACCGTGAGGGGTTCGGCCATCGGCAGGCGAAATAAAAGAGTACTTTGGCTATAACACTCACCGATCCACTCTGCTAACTCGGTAAATTTACTGCCCCAATCCCGATAAATAAAGTCCCAGCCAAAATTGGTCATCATCCAACCTGGAATTCCCGCTGCTTGGGCGATGGGAGCAGCTAGGGGGGGGATGTCTGCCAAAATCAGCCCAACACGATTAGTTTGGATAAAATCCACCTCAGTGCATACAATTTCTGCCTGCCGCTCCCGAAACCTCTGCATTTTCGCTAGGGTAGCCTGTTTGTCTATCGCAAAACTATCAGACTGCACCACCCCCACATCAAAAGACCTCGGACGATAAATAAAATCGTCGGCAATATAAGCTTCCAACAGCCAGCGAGGGGCAGCCGTCACCAGAATCAGTCCAATATCAGGTCGTAAATGCTTGATTTGGGCAGCAACAGAGGCGATACGCACTGCATGACCAAAACCGTGGCCAGTGGCTGCTAAATAAACAACGGGAGAAGGCATGAAGGCAGGCCAGGCGACACACTGGCTTTAGTTTCTCACAAGCAGGGGCGCGATCGCCAGAGGCAGATTTCCCCTCGGTTTTTAACCAAGTATTTACTGGTACGGCTCCACAAAAACTTTAACAGTACCCTGAATTTTTAGGCTCGCTCCCAGAGAAAACCCAGAGAAAACCCCGCTTTTGGCAACAAACTGTAGTCTCCACTACTTATCGCGCAGACAATTCACAATAGGTATAGAGGAGTCGCCAGAACGATAAAATCGTAAGCCTTACAAATGCACAAAAAAACAATGGTCGGTATTCTCATAGGTAGTCAAAAAACTTAAGGTCACAGGTTCCCCTGAATCGAATTTCGGAGCTTGCCTGGGACTGCTTTCCGCAGTAACTTAAGAAGAATTATGATTTTAACCATTAGTTTGCTTGGCGACGCAGGAACTGTCCCTAAGCAGTATTGGCTATTTAAACAGGAGACGCACATTAGCCTCGGACGGGGAGCTGATAACAATATTGTTTTGAGCGATCGCATTGTTTCCCGACGTCATCTGGAGTTAAAAAAAACTGAACATGGCTGGCAGCTAATGAATTTGGGGGTTAATGGTACCTATGTCAATGACGTGTTAATTGATAGTTATTTCTTGAGGGGCGCTGAAATTATTGGTCTTACCTCTCTGGACCCGCGATTACTGGTGCAGCTTAGCTCCGTACCCTTCGCTACCCTCGTTAAAGCGACAAACCGCCATCATTCTCCCCTCCTGTCTCTTTCCTAGAGAATTCAGCAAATGTAACTTTTTGTTGCTATGATTGTCGTTAAATGTCTCAAGAGTGAAACGTATGGCACTGCGATTTGCACACATCGTTAACCCCGTCCAGGTCAAAGAGACTTCAGACCTATTTGTCGCTCAACCAATCACCTTTAAGACCATGCAAATCGCCCAATCCGTCGCTGGCGATCGCGGTTTGATAGTGGATTTATTCACAACCCAATATGAGGAAGATCGTTCGTTAATTCCGGACGGATTTATCAAAACTCCTAATTTAGAGCGATCGGTACTGGATTGCGGTAAATTTAGTATCCCTCGCAAGCTTCCCTTAATCAAAGATATTTTAGACCGACTCTATGCAGCAACCGAAGCTGATTATTTAATTTATACAAATGTAGATATTGCCTTGATGCCTCATTTTTATTTGACTGTTTCCCAGTTGATTGAGCAAGGCTATGATGCTTTCACTATTAATCGCCGCACGATTCTCAAAGACTATCAAAGCATGGGCGAGATCCCTCTCATGTATGCCCAGCTGGGAGACTCCCATCCCGGTCATGATTGTTTTGTGTTTCCGCGAGGGGTCTATCCCCACTATCATCTCGGACAGCTTTGTCTGGGGGCCAGTCTCATCGATCGCGGACTATTAACTAATATGATTTGCCATGCTCAAAATTTTTTGGGAGTTTAATGACTTACATTTAACGTTTCACTTGGGCGACGATAAAATCTGGCGGCAGCAGGACTACAGTGATTATACGTCCCATAATTTAGCGCAAATCAATCAAATTTTTGATGTATGCCGCTCTCAGGGAAAACTCGTCAAACATCCGTTGATTAATGAAGTTCTAAAACATCAAGACATTAAGTATTGGTTCTTTGGCTATCGCTACTCCAAAACCTGGAGAGGTCAATTAAAAGCAAAATTACGGGGGATTTTACAGGAATTAGCCGACCGCCTCTGAAAAAGCCAGGAAATTTAACGGGACGAGGTGCTCATGGCTAGGAATGGCGAAAAACTTAGGAAACGTAGCCATAAGCGCGGGTATTGCTGCTCTAGCCAGGGACGGGGACTGGCGCAGCCATTCAGGAAACCAGCCGCTAAACAACCAATTTTTGAGAGCATCTCCACTGAAGACCAGATAGGAACCCACCCAGCGCAGGCAGTCCCTTGCCCCAGCCATCTGCCAAATCCAGGGTAAAATTGCCGGATTTTGCCAAGCTGCCTGCAAAGCCAGTCGCGTAAAGGTGAGCCAGTCAATTTTATCTTTGATAAAGCGATCGGCTACTTCCGGCGGTTCCTGGGCCAGCAGCCCAAAAACGTGTTGAGCATGGCATTAATCCGCTGGGGCGGCAGGGTTTTGCCGGTGGGAACCATCATGCCCTTGGAAAAAGCCAGGTAATCGATACATTGCTCTGATAGGCGCGAATTTGCTGTAAATCTGCCGCCGCCAGCAGGTCGTGCTGGAGAGCCGTATCCAGCAATTCCGTCAGCCGCTTGAGATTCCGCACAAAGGAGCCAAAGCCCGTAAACACCAGAGGAGATTGCAGAGAGGCCGCATCGCCGATAGACAGCAAACGATCAAAAGCAATGGTGCGATCGCGACTGCCCACGGTGAAGTGACCTGGAATATAGCCAAAGGTCGGCTTTTTCCAAAGCAATTGCTCCAGATTGCACCGCCGATACTCCGGCAAAATCCTAAAGAAATCCTCATACATCTCCAAAAGCGAGCCAGGATTGTCGGGATGAACCTGGTGGTAGTGGAACAAATAAATGGTCAATTCCTGCCCTGCGCCGGGAAACAGTTCCCAAATAAGCTGCCGCCCCCGTGAAATATCCCCGTGGGTATTGAGCACGTCCCCGAAGCGCGCATCCCAAACCGCCGGCTCCATGCCCCCATCAATTACCGCCCCCACCGTGGGACAGACACTATCAAAGGCCCGCGCTCCATTGAGCTGCCAGCGATCGCCGAAGCAGTTCCCATCGCATCAATCAACAACCGTCCCCCCACCACTTTCTGAGTTTTTGTCGGTAAATGGATGAGCTGGAGGGCAATTCCCTGGGGAGCCACCTCAGCCTGGATAAATTCCGTTTCATCGCAAATTTCGCCCCCCGCTCGGCGTAACTTTTCTCCACACAACGCCAGCAATTTCCCCGAATCCAGGGCAATGTTGAGAACGGTTGGCGTCTGTAAAACCGCTGCTTTGAGGTGATTGGGCAGGCTGCCGTCGTAAAATTTGCTAAAGCCATCTTCATACTCTCTGGCAATGATGGCGGCGAACTCCTCCGCAGTGAACAGCCCCAATTCAATGAGACGGGCAAACTCCTCGCGGGAAATATTCCATTCCCGGTTCATGCGACCAAATTGCAAGCGCTCTACCAGGAGTACCCGATAGCCCCGCTGGGCCATGACCGCTGCGTGAATTGCCCCTAACGCACCACCAATGTAGATAATGTCATACAGAGGCTGATTAAGCAGGGTTTCCGGCAGTTTGTCCCCAGAAAAAACCACGGTTTTTCCGGGTTTGGGTTGGCGAACCCGATCGCGCCAGCGCTTTTCCCACCAGTAGACTCGCTGGAGGTCATATTCTCCCCTGGGCATTTTGCGGAAAAAACGCACTGTTTCGGGATAATACGGGGCCAATTCCTGAAAAATGTCATTATTTTCGTTAATGGCAGGCAGTTCAGGATAGCGTTGGGGAAACTGCTCCCGCAGCGCTGTAGTTAGCTGACGGGTGACCCGCTGCATGGCAGCACTGACTTTACCCCAGGCAAAGGCTTTCAGATAGGTTGTTCGCTGTACTGACCACACAAAAATTGACAGTTCGTTTTCGGTAACTGTGGAGACAGACGCTGTAATTGCCTGGGAAAATTGGCAGCGAACGCCCTCGGGACAGACAATTTTTCGTCCCAAAAGCGGCCGCCACTCCTGCTGAAGCCATTGGCGAACGGCAGCAATATCGGGAGTTGGAATTTCAAGGTAAAGGAGTTCTTTCATAGTGATTGTTGGCGTTGTCCGTCAATTACCTTACTGAGACAGCGTTAAAGCAGAAACATTAAAGTGCCCTCCAGGCCCGGCAAAATCCTTAAAATAGTTAATTAAAGTTTACGTTTCTCTCATTTGTTTTAGCAGCGGTTGGATTTAGAGATCATGGACGAGTTAATTCCAGGGCCAGAGGAAATTTTAGCGTTGCGCCAACAGCCCGTCGATGTCGAGAAGATCGCCGCAGCGATCGCGGGCGTGGTGCAGATAGCCTGCCGTCGGGGTCAGACCCTTGAGGAGCTAACTGCGGAAGTCCTTAAAGAAGATTCTATTCTCGATTGGGGACAGCGCCTGTGGTTGAGTCAAATCGTTGCCCAAGCCTGGCAGCGCTTGGTTGAGGAGCGAGGACAGGATTTACGCTTAGCCCGAAAATTGCCCTAAATGCTCCCAGGTTTTGACCCACAATTATTGGCACTCATTGACGGAATCAGTGGGAAATCCGGACGACTTGGGTGGCTGTCTCCCTGGATTAGAGCTGGACTGGGTAGGTACGAGCGCCTACGGTGACGCGATCGCCAGCAATGAGTTTGCGGCCGCGGCGGGTTTCCAAGGTTCCATTGACGAAGACTTGGCGGTCTTGAATGAGTAGCTTGGCCTCGCCGCCGGTTTGGGTAATTCCCTGCCATTTGAGGAATTGATCGAGTTTGATGTAGGGTTGCTGAATGGGCGTGCTGTTCATGGAGCTTATCGATTAATTTTCCTATTTTTGAGGAATTACTGGGCGAAACGGCGGCTCCGTCCCAGCAACTTGGCGCTTAGCTCGGACTTGATGCGGTTGAGAATCGAGGTTTCATCCAGGGAATTGAGAATGCTGGCGATCGCCGTTTTAGGCCCGTCCGGCCCCCAGGAAGCGCCGTTAGCTAAGTAGGTTTTGGTCACCTGGGCGATCGCGTAGGAGGACAGGCCCGCAACCGCGCCTTGGGCGATGGCCACTGACAGATAGGGAGCCAGGGAAATTCCCCCGGTGGCCGGTGCCGCCAGGCCGAGCAAGCCCTTGAGGGAACTGAGTCCCAGGGTTGCCAGCAGCTCGCTGAGGCTAATCCCTCCCCATAGCCAGGGCGATTTTTTGCAGGAGGGCGACGGCCGCGGGTTGGGTCATAGGCAAGCCATAAAGCCGCGACAGGGACAAAATCAGGGCCACGTCCACCGCCGCCCCGGTCAGTAAATCCAGCGCCGTCACCGGATTAAGGGCGATCGCCGCCGCTTTGACCATCATGCCCCGCTGGATGATCTCACTGGCCGCTTCTTCTCGAATGGCCAGTTTGCGCCGTACCAGTTGCTCATTGACCTCGTCGGCATAGAGCATACTATTGAGGGCGACCAGGGATTTGCCTTCACGATGGAGAATTTCCAAAATTTTGAGCTTTAGGGCTTCAACCTGGGGTTTGCCCCGGCGGCGCTGCCATTTAATCCCGCCGTTTTCTTGGTGAATCGCTTCGGCCACCAGCGGAGAAGCCGCCACCATGACAATCTCGTCGGGGGAGAGCAATTCCTTGACGCGATCGTCGCGAATTTTCTGGTAGATAGCTAGACGGTCTTCGTCGGGATACTGGTCGATTTTGTTGAAAACCAGCACCATCGGCTTGCCCACTTCCCGCAACTGGGATAGGGCTGCAAACTCCACCTGGGTCATGTCCCCAGCCACAATAAACAGCAGCAAATCCACCTGCTTGGCAATGTGCTTGGCCAAAGCCTCGCGGGTTTCCCCATTCACCTCGTCAATGCCGGGGGTATCAATTAGCTCAATCTGGGTCTGTCCTTCGCGGGAAACCACGGCCCGCTGGACGTTGCCTGCTTCAACGGCTTCTTCAAAAGTCTGGATTTGCCAGGTGGCGCTATTAGCCGATCGCGTTACCCCGTGGAGCGGCCCGGTGAGAAAAACTTCCTGTCCGAGTAAAGCATTGAGAACCGAAGATTTTCCCCGCCCTACCATGCCAAAGGCGGCAATTTGCACCACGGATTCTTCCATTTTGTCCAGCAGGCTGACGAGGCGCTCAATTTCAGGTTCCAGCCCCATTTGTTCCTGAGCCGTTAGGTCTAGACGATTCACCAGGGTTTTTAGGGAAACATGAGCCTGCTTGTAGTTTAATTCCCCCTGAATCTCGCCAAAACTCATGAGAGCTTGTTCTAGGTCTTCTGCACTCCAATTCTCATTAAGGGTTTCGCTCAAGTAACACCTCCTGTCCG
The DNA here is from genome assembly GCA_012031815.1 of Chloroflexaceae bacterium. Taxonomy (GTDB): domain Bacteria; phylum Cyanobacteriota; class Cyanobacteriia; order Cyanobacteriales; family JAAUTE01; genus JAAUTE01. The sequence continues at coordinate 1,018 of JAAUTE010000025.1, read as the reverse complement.
ACGGGAAAGCTCTCTATTGGCGATCGTAATCTACCCGATAGTCTCTTGCTCGCCCGCCGCTTTTAAGCAAACGCTGGGAAAAAACAGCAGAAAAGGAATGCCGGGGGGCAGCATTCCTGAATTGAGCGATAAAGTCGATTTAGGCGTTTAGGTAAGTTTTTTCAGCTTCTAGTTGTTGAATAAGCTGGGACTCACCGTTTCTTTTCGCGATCACCAGGCGGCGTTCTAGGATCTGGAGCAGGTTTGCCCGGTGAATTTGCGCGAAATCATAATTTTGATTGTTCATGATGGCAATTCCCCCAACTTAAAGCGTGGTGCCAACTTCCGCCGCTGCCCGCACTAGCATCGACAACTGACGGTTGTGCTGGCGCAGAGAGCGTTGGTGGGTCAGCAGTCGGGCTTGGGTCTCAATGGAGTGGGATTGAATAGTTATTGCAGTGTTTGTAGGTCGCATAATGACGCCTCCTTCATAGATGTGTTGTGTGAGTGAAGAGGCGCGTTCCTTCGGGAGCCTGCATTAACCCCCTACTTCCGTCTGCCTGAAGCAGATGAACGATTTATCCTGACACCTATAGTTTAGCCGCTGCGGAGGTAAATCGAGTACGGGTTTCTCCCCAAAAGCGGGTTTCAATCAGTTGATTGTTAAAAATCCTCCTTTTTGAAGACTTCAATTGCTGGGGTTACCTGCTCCGGGCGATCGCTAAAGGCCATGAAGGCGGGCCGCTCCAGTCTAGGATCGAGAGACAACACCTTACGTCCCGGCAACCGTGAATCCTGTTGATGTTCTCATTCTCTCTAATGGCCCTGGGGAAGTTACGACCTGGGTACTACCGGCTGTCAATGCCCTGCGAAAACGGTTAGACAGTGGCTGCGACCTCAGAATTTCGGTCATTTTGTCCCCTTGTCCCAACGCCACGGGCCAGGAAGCCAGGATTGTCTCTCGCTATTCAGAGGTGGATCGCGTCCAGGAAAGCGATGGTTTTTGGCAATTTTTGCTGTGGGAGAAAACGACCGCCGC
>JAAUTE010000240.1 GCA_012031815.1 Chloroflexaceae bacterium | reverse complement strand
GGTTTCTCCCCTCGCCTTGTAGGAGAGGGGTCGGGGGAGAGGTTTGTGCAATTAATCTTGCCCGCCTACTTAAATAGACAATTAAAACAAACTGTCAACAAAAATATTTTGTGGCTTTAAGTGAATTAATACAAGCGACGTAAAATAGTTACCGACATGAATATTAAATTAAAAAAGAAAAATAGCACGAGATTGCCCCCAATTATACACGTGCATTTTGCACGGACAAACTTACCTTCTTATTCCCCTTTCTTTGCGGTTGATTTTATCCGAGTGCAAAAAGGCGAAAGCTTTGACTTTAAGAGCTTTAACCTAATCCAACCCCATTCACCGGGAACCTGCTCGGCCTAACTCCTTCAATTAAGGCAAGTTACACTTAGGATAGTTTCCGGACAAAACACCTGGACATTTTGAAGGTTATGAGCCGCAAAGGTCAGTCAATTACCCTTTCCCTTTCCCCTGCCGACAAAGCTCGATTAGAAGCCCTAGCGGTTGAATTTGGACAAATGTGGGGCGAACGTCCAAATATTTCCAAACTAATCGCCGCGATCGCTCAGCGTCAACTCCAGATCGGGTCTAGTGAAACTTGGTCATCTTTTCGCCTACAGGCTTTTCAAACTGCGTTGCAATTGCTACTAGAACAAGGGTTTCAGGAGGAAGCCCAGGAAATTGCCTGGTTGTTAAGTAGCCGCAGCGAACTTTCTGCCCCCCTTCGCAGCTACATCGAACAATTACTCAATAGTCCCTTACCGCCGTGGAGAACCGAAATTGAGCGACTAATCCGCCTTCAGCAATCCTTTCGCCTCTCCTACCGTGATCCGACCGATCGCCTCTGCAACCACAATATTTTGTACGGTCAAAGTACACGGATAAATGGCAGCCCTTACCTGCTCTGCCGGTGTGAGGAATCGGGAGAAGAAGTCCCTGGCTTGGAACATAATTGGCGTTTGCGCCTCGATCGCATCGCGGATGCCGTAATTGTTCCCCTAAACCGTCCCTGGCTTCACGACTTAGAGCGAATCGCCGTTGAACTGGAATTGCGCGGCAGTTTGGCCTTTGCCTACCAGCGTCAGCAGGAAGACATTACCGTTAGCGAGCTGGAGGGCGATCCTCCTGCACGTCGTATCGTTAGGAAAATTGGCTTCAGTTCGGTTTTCTTTGACGATATTGCTAAATATTGGCAGGATTGCTGGATCACTTTCCCCTTAGATCTTCGCGATCGCTGATTCAGCGACTGCAACATTGGCACGAACAATACAACCTCCAATCTTCTGTTTCTACTTAAGAATGTCCGTCCATTTAAATTGGGTTGGTAGCACTCAGGTCTTGACTGGCAGCATTAGCGTGATTCTGGTGCTGTTCCGGTTGCCTAGCGACCGCTTTCAGTTTTACAAAAAGGCTGACTCGGTAGAGGCGGGAACAAAGTGAGTAATGGAGCCTTGGGCTTGATAACCTTCTTTACGCCAGTTTTTCGGCACAGAAGCTAGTTCCTGCGGCATTTCGACGGGCTTATCCTCTAGCTGAGCCAGGAGTTCGTCCATGCTCGCTGCCACGGCTGGAACCCATTGCTTGTCAGCATCAGGCTGAGAAAAACTAGGACGATCGATTGCTAAAAATCTGTCAGAAAAACGCCGTTTAAACCAGAATGGCAGGTCTGACTGCTTCTGCTGCTGCTTTGGCTTGGGCAGGTTCCGACACATCAACCGCTCAAAGTCTCCTGTAAAGTGAGGCGTAGGCATTCCCCGACGCTGCCAACTACTCAAAATCGGTTCGACGGAAATGGCTTTGTAACGTCCCAGGTAAAGTGCTTCCAAGACAGCTAGGCGAATCCAGGGGGCGCAGTAGTGGACTAACCAGCATTTCAGCAATGTCTGGACATTTTGTCCTGCCAGATCGAAATCATAACAAGTCAGTAGCGCCGCAGCTTGCTCAACCTCTATGTCTGGAGGAGAATCCGTCGTCATACGAGTAGCCAGAGCGTTATCCATTTATCGTAGAGAATTAATAGAAGTATTTCTACTTAGGCTTTTCCCGCCTCTCTCCTCGCCAGAGGCAATTTAAGCGGCCAGCTTTTGGGAAATCCCGCCCAGCCGACACTTTAACAGCTCTGAGCCAAAAATGAACAGGCAAAGAAACATTCCAGTTGTAGTTTTTGAGGTGTCGCCGTCACAAGCAGAGTAAAAAGCTGTTAAGAATATACTAGATTTTTGAGGGTTTGTGATTTAAATATCCGTATTTCACGAGGAGTGGCCAGGTCAACAGCGTAATGCCCAGGCGCTCCTTCTCTGCTAGGCGCGATCGCCATTCCTCATCTAGACAAATCGCTACGGGCCCCGTGTGAGTCCGGCTGGGATTGCCAAAGACCGAATGGGTAATTCCTAAATCAACTACATCTTCGCCGACAATGGTAATTGAGCACCTTCTTCGCCGATAAAAGCCAAAATTTTTTGTAGGGACGATTGGGGATGTAGGGCAAACTCCTCATAGAAAAGCCGAAGCGATCGCCCTTGTTGCTGACTCGCCAGCCATTCCACGCCCAAATTTCTCATACACCAACCCAGGGCATTATCGCGAAAACTGTAGGAACCAATGCCTTTTTTTAGCCGTTTTTGCCAAGAGTAGCCCGTAGCACGGGGATCGCGAATGAGGTGAACCAAATACAGCTCAATTTCTGGCAGGGAAGCGAGAGTATAGGCATAACCAGGATGCAAGGAGTCGTCCACAATAACTTTACAGCTTGTTACTTCCTGGATCGCGCCGTAGAGTTGGGAGAGTACCGCTTGGTAGGGCTGTAAGCGAGACTGTAAGGCTCTCGCCTGTGGGGGCCAGAGGGAGGCCGTTAAAATTTCGTAGGTACGGGGTTCGCACTGGCGGAGCAACTGGGTCAGGGTTTGGCGATCGATTTTGTCCGTACTGCCGAAACAGTGGGTCAGGATCTGACGCCAAAGGGAACAATCCCGGATAAGCCGGCCGCAGCCGCATTGGCTCTGGGGTTTTAAGCCGTCAATCCACAGGGTTCGCAGTTCACCGCTGTGAAAGAAGCCCTCAAGTTGTCCGAGGATTCGGGCTAGAATGGTGCTGCCGCTGCGTCCCCAACCGCCGATATAGAGCAGCTTAACCGTTTGTGCTGGCATATTTTCCTGGATTTTAGCTAGATGATGCTATTTTATGAGATTACTGCAAATTGTTCCTTCTGTCGCCCTGGTTTACGGCGGCCCTAGCCAAATGATCTTGGGACTGTCTGCGGCGCTGGCAGCCCAGGGGGCAGAGGTCACCCTACTCACTACCAATGCTAATGGGGATGCCGGCCAGCCGCCCCTTGATGTTCCCCTCGCTCAGTTGCTGCCCCAAGACGGCTATCAAGTTATCTACTTTCGCTGCTCTCCCTGGCGTCGCTATAAGTTTTCCTTGCCGTTGCTGGGATGGCTGGCCCGTCACGGGAAAAGTTATGACCTGGCCCACATTCATGCTCTATTTTCCCCGGTGAGTACCGCGTCCGCGGCGATCGCCCGTTTCCTGGAGCTGCCCTACCTATTGCGTCCCTTGGGAACCCTCGATCCAGCGGATTTACAAAAGAAAAGGCAGCTAAAGCAAGTTTATGGCTGGTTGTTGGAGCGACCTAATCTAGCTGGGGCGGCGGGGGTTCATTTTACTAGCCAGGAGGAAGCGCAGATTTCCGAACGTTTTGGCGTGAAAACCCAGGATATTGTGCTGCCCTTGGGGGTGGAACTGCCAGTCCGGTTGTCACACAATTGTGCTCGCCAGCAGTTGGCTATTCCTGAAAACTGTCCGTTAATTTTGTTTATGTCCCGTATCGATCGCAAAAAAGGGTTGGATTTATTGATTCCGGCCCTAGAGCAGTTGGTGGCTGCGGACAAAAATTTCTACTTTGTGCTGGCGGGAGCTAATCCCCAAGATCCAGGGTACGAAACCCAAATTCAGCAGCAAATTCAAGGGTCAATTTTAAGGACACGGACAAAAATTGCGGGCTTTGTCAGTGGCGAGCTGAAGCAGGCGTTATTACAGGCAGCCGACCTATTTGTCCTGCCCTCCTATTACGAAAATTTTGGCATCGCAGTGGCGGAAGCCCTGGCAGCAGGAACCCCGGTCGTCATTTCCGATCGCGTCCATATCCATCCCCAAGTGAGCGCCTACGGAGCTGGTTGGGTGGTTCCGACCCAGGTAGCGGACCTGGCAGCACAATTGCAGCAGGCCTTGGCCAGTGCCGACGATCGCCGTCGACGGGGAGAGCAGGCCCGGCGCTTAGCCGAGGATAAGTACACCTGGAGCGCGATCGCCAAACAGATGCTAGCGGTCTATGAAACTTTGGCGAGGCGGCGCTAGTTATTGGAGGTCTTCGAGTTTAATGCGGGGATCGACGACTTTGAGCAGAAGATCAGCCAGTAAATTGCCAATAATCAGCATGGTAGCTCCCATAAGCAGGCTGGCCATGACCAGGTACAAATCCTGAACCTGGACTGCTTGTAGAATCAGGCGTCCCAAACCGGGCCAGTTGAAGAAAAACTCTGCAATAAAAGCACCGCTGAGCAAACTAGCAAATTCAAACCCTAACAGCGTAATTAGGGGATTAACAGCATTGCGGAGGGCATGGACGTAAATGACTCGATTTTCTGGCAAGCCCTTAGCCCGTGCCGTTTGAATATAGTCTTGACGCAGCACGTCTAGTAACTGACCCCGCGTCAGCCGTTGCAGGCCCGCAAAGCTGGTAACCGTGAGGGCAATAGTCGGTAAAATCATGTGCCAGCCCAGATCTAGCACCTTTTCCAGGGGAGAGAATTGGTTGAAGTTAATGCTGGTCATCCCACCCACAGGCAGCAGCGGCGATAAATTTTGGGACAAAATCAGCAACAGCAGTGCGGTGATAAAGCTGGGAAAACCCTGGCCGAGATAGCTCAGCACGCTTAAAATGCGATCGGCAGGACGGTTTTGGTTAACGGCCGCCACAATGCCCAGGGGAAGGGCGATCGCCCAGGTGAGATGATGGAAGCTACCGTCAGCAGCAGCGTTGCCGGAATGCGCTCTAACAAGAGCGACGCCACAGAACGGGAGTAAACAAAACTTTCCCCAAAATTAAAGCGGGTCACAACTTGGGTCAGCCAGCGACCGTATTGTTCTAGGGGCGGGCGATCGAGGCCAAACCGTTGGGCTAGATCGCTGAGGGTTTCTTGGGAAATAGTCGGGTTTTGCCGCAAAGTATCCAGATAATCCCCTGGAGCCAGTTGAATAATCGCAAAACTGAGGGCCGAGGCCAGAAATAGGGTTAATAGTCCCTGGAGCAGCCGTTTGACCACATACAGAAAGGTTTCGCTGGTTTTGTTCACGGTTGCTGACAGTAATCATTAATGGCATTGCCTAATTGTCGTTCCTTCTGCCCTAAGCGCTGTAGTTCCTGTTGGGATTGTTTAAGGACTTCGATCTCCTTCTCTCCCAGGGCGGCAATGAAATGGCGCGTTGCCTGACTATATCCTAAGTACAATTGAGCATAGCCACTTTGATACTCTACAAGCTGCTCGTCTTGGAGCGGAATGGCTTTCATCTCTTGAGCCGCTTCTTCAAAGGCATCGGCAACTTGCAACACCTGTTGTGGATCTTGAGTTTGACCGCTGTTAGAGAGAACCTGGGCTTTGTCGGCAATATTTCTGGTAATTTCGACGATTTGGCGGCACTGGGAGGTTTTTATCTCCGCGCAGCTAACCGCTAATAGTCCCACCGCTGAGAGCAGCAGACGTCTAGACCTTGAGTGTAGAACAACGGCAGAGATTTTCACTGGCTCTGATTCAAAATGTCTTTTTTCCTAGGTTAATTCCTCGTTCACCCAGTTACCTCCTTCATCAGTTAGCAATTACAGCCAAAACTTTGCCCATAAAGCTAGCTTAACCCAGGAACGCCAGCCAAGGTGGACGATCTCTCCTTGACTGACAGAGTACTTTTTTAACAGGCCTAC
>JAAUTE010000239.1 GCA_012031815.1 Chloroflexaceae bacterium | reverse complement strand
GCGAATTTCAAGTGGTGGATACGGGGGGCTTAGTGTTTGATGACGACAGTGAATTTCTACCCCTGATCCGCGAGCAAACCAATCTTGCCCTTCGCGGAGGCATCGGCTGCAATTATGATTGTGGACGGCCAGAGCGGCCCGACCTCAGGCGATCTGGAGATTGCCTCCTGGTTGCGCCAACAGCCAGTTCCGATATTATTGGCGGTTAATAAGTGCGAATCTGCCGAACAGGCCCTGGTACAGGCGGCTGACTTTTGGGAGCTGGGTTTGGGCGAACCTTACCCGGTCTCGGCGATTCACGGCAGCGGCACGGGGGATTTGTTGGATGAGCTGGTTGCCTTCCTCCCACCGATCAGTGAACTGCCTCCGGCCGCGAACGAAATCAAAGTAGCCATTATCGGACGGCCCAATGTGGGCAAATCTAGCCTGCTCAACGCTCTAACGGGGGAAAATCGCGCCATTGTCAGTCCTATTTCGGGAACCACCCGCGATGCTATCGACATGGTTGTTGAACGGGGGAGTAACACCTATCGCCTCATTGATACAGCAGGGATTCGCCGCAAAAAGAACGTAGAGTACGGAGCCGAATTTTTCAGCATTAATCGGGCTTTTAAGGCAATTCGCCGCTCTGATGTGGTTTTGTTCGTGATTGATGCCTTGGATGGCGTGACGGAGCAAGACCTCAAACTGGCGGGCCGCATCCAGGAAGAGGGCCGAGCAGCGGTTTTAATCATTAACAAATGGGATGCCGTCGAGAAAGATGCCTACACCATCTATGAATACGAAAAGCACCTCGGCGATCGCCTTTATTTTATGGATTGGGCCGAGCGCATTTTTGTGAGTGCCCTAACGGGCCAGCGGGTGGAGAAGATTCTCGATTTAGTGGATCTAGCTGCCTTGGAGCATCGCCGCCGCATTAGTACCGCGGTCGTCAATGAAGTCCTGGAAGAATCCCTCGCCTGGCACACGCCGCCTACCAGTCGCCAAGGCCGCCAGGGCAAAATCTACTACGGCACCCAGGTTTCTGCCCAGCCGCCGACCTTTGTGCTGTTTGTCAATGATCCCGATCGCTTTAACGATAACTATCGCCGCTACATTGAGGGGCAATTCCGGGAGCAGTTAGGGTTTAAGGGAACGCCTATCCGCCTGCGCTGGCGCGGGAAAAAGGTTCGTGATGCAGAAGGTTCGGCCAACCGGGCAACCAGGGTTTAACCCCTGAAACTAACCAATAAAAATAATTTACAGCTAACTAGGTCTAAAACTAGCCCTGAATGCTTTGAATTTAGCTCCTAGTCTAGGTTGAGGGCAATCGTCGTGACCCTGGGGTTGGCGATCGCCCAGACAAGTTTCAGGTTTAAACTTCTTCCTCATCGCGGTTAACGCTGGGAGAAGCATCATAGAGCGCGTCGAGCTGTTCGCGAGCATCCTCCACCGACACCGAGCGCATGACGAGCAGCGGTTCGTCGGTGGGCAACCCTTTTTCATCTAGTAGCTCAGGATGCAGTGACAGGCCAGAGCGGGACACGTAGCCATTCATCCCTGGCCTTGCTAATCCCGAATAGGAGCGACCGGCTTGGGCGCTAACGGTAATCAAGCTGCGAATCAAGTTGCTAATCGCCAAAAACGCGATCGCCGTAAAGGCAATGATATAGAGTAGATGTAACACAAGGTTGTCCTCCAACAGGGATGCAGGCCGATTTAAAGATTTTTTTATGGTTGGGATTGCACCAAAAGTACTTGTAAAGCCTCCTTCCCTAGCTTAGCAAGAATTAACAGGCTTATCGGCGATCGCCAGATCCGGCCAGGCAACGTTCTTAAATCCGCTGGTTTTGGTTAAATGTCCGCCAGCGGCTGCCCACTTGCCAGCATTCCGTCACTAAGCGGTGCCAGGGCACTAGCACCGCCGTATCAATTCCCACCTGCCCCCCTGTGGCCTTAAAAAGGATCTTGGCTGAGATAACTTCCTGCTGAGACTGCTTAAGACGCTCAATTAAGCTGGACTGCTCCGATTCGCTCAAAAATGGCATCTGTTGACTTTCCAGAAGCGATCGCGATCGCTCAAACCAATGGAGAAAATCATCCAATAACGGCTCTAGAACCGCTTTCAACAGCTCGGTTTCATTGGACTTAGACGAGGGCATTTGATTAAAACGGGACGGGGTTATCGTTACTTATCTTAGCATTTTATACATTACTTAATAAATACCTGTGGCGTTGAGGTGGCGTTTTCCCGGTCGGGTGGCGGCCCAGCCAGAGGAAACCCACAAAAAACGGCAGCGCCTATCATAGGATTAATGTTGACCAAGCTAGACATCCCAGAATTGCATGGCTAAACCACCGCAGCCAGGAGAGGGGACTCCTGTTTCCGATAACGCGCCGCTCCGACTGCCCCGCACCTCGGAGTCAGAACAACTCAAAAAAATCCGCCACACCACTTCCCACGTTCTAGCAATGGCGGTGCAGAAGTTGTTTCCCAAAGCGCAGGTGACCATTGGGCCTTGGACAGAAACTGGGTTTTACTACGATTTTGATGCGCCAGAGGCTTTCACGGAAAAAAGACCTGCAAGCCATCAAAAAGGAAATGATTAAGATTATTAACCGCAAGCTGCCAGTCGTTCGGGAAGAAATCAGCCGAGAGGAAGCACAACGACGGATTCGCGGGATTAATGAACCTTACAAGCTGGAAATTTTAGCGGATATTCACGAACCGATTACTATCTACCATTTAGGCGAATGGTGGGATCTCTGCGCCGGGCCCCACGTTGACAATACCAGCGACCTTAATCCCAAAGCCATCGACCTGGAAAGTGTGGCCGGGGCTTACTGGCGGGGAGACGAAAATCGGGCCCAATTGCAACGCATTTACGGGACAGCTTGGGAAACCAGCGAGCAGCTAGCCGAGTACCACCGCCGCAAAGAGGAAGCCCTCCGCCGCGACCACCGCAAGCTCGGCAAGGAACTGGGGCTATTTGTATTCTCCGATGTTGTCGGGCCGGGCCTGCCGATGTGGACGCCCAAAGGCACGATTTGCGAGTCGCAACTGGAGGATTACCTCAAACAGGAGCAGCTCAAGCGGGGCTACCAGCCGGTGGTGACGCCCCACATTGCCAGGGTGGATTTGTTTAAAACCTCCGGGCACTGGCAGAAATACCAGGAAGATATGTTCCCGATGATGGCCGAAACCCCGGAGGCCGCCAAGCTGGAGCAGGGGTTTGTACTGAAACCGATGAACTGCCCGTTTCACATTCAGATCTACAAGAGCGAGCTGCGTTCTTATCGGGATTTACCCTTGCGCTTGGCGGAATTTGGCACGGTTTACCGTTACGAACAGTCGGGGGGAGTTGGGGGGGCTTAACCCGCGTGCGGGGCTTTACGGTGGATGATTCTCACCTGTTTGTCACGCCCCAGCAACTCGACGAGGAGTTTTTGCGGGTAGTAGATTTAATTCTCTCGGTTTTCCAGAGTTTGCAGCTCAAAAAGTTTAAGGCGCGTCTGAGTTTCCGCGATCCGGCTTCTGACAAGTACATCGGCTCCGATGAGTCCTGGCATCAATCCCAAAATGCCATCCGCCGAGCGGTGGAGAAGTTGGGCATGGAGCATTTTGAAGGCATTGGGGAGGCGGCGTTTTACGGGCCAAAACTGGACTTTATCTTCCAGGATGCCCTGGAACGGGAGTGGCAATTAGGCACGGTTCAGGTGGACTACAATTTGCCGGAGCGCTTTGATCTGGAGTACGTGAGCGAGGAGGGGTCTCGCCAGCGACCAGTGATGATCCACCGCGCCCCCTTCGGCTCCCTGGAGCGCTTGATTGGCATCCTAATTGAGGAATATGCGGGGGATTTCCCCCTCTGGCTGGCTCCCACCCAAGTACGGCTCTTGCCCGTCAGCGATGCTCAGCTAGAGTTGCCACTCCGTAGCCGCCCAATGCGATCGCGCCTGATTCGAGCGGAAGTGGATACGAGCAATGAGCGCCTGGGCAAACTGATCCGCAATGCAGAAAAACAAAAAATCCCGGTCATGGCGGTAATTGGAGCTAAAGAAGCCGAAACTAACAGCTTAAGCATCCGCACCCGCGCTGCCGGAGAATTGGGACAGATTCCTGTAGAAGAAGTCATCGCCAAATTGCAAGCGGCGATCGCCAACTACGAGAATTTCTAGAAGCAGCGGGGAAAGGCTAGCAGGGAGTTAAATCCAGTAAGCTCCCCTGCTTTTTGCTTAAAATTTATTCGTTAACCGGATAGACGCCATCGGCGATCAGAACCGGGTTTTCGTTGCTGCCGCCCAACTTCTCGCGAGTTTCCGCATCCAGGCGAATATTGTACTCCTGCTCCAGTTGCGCTATGGACAGGGGACGAATTGTTCCGGTAATCACCAATTTCTGATCGGCGCTCAGAGCCGGGCTACCTGAAGCGTTAATGACCAGCAAATCCCTGGCTCCCAGGACTTCATCGACGATTTCGTCGTCCTCTACCGTAAAAGCATTATTACTCAATACTTGCTCCACTTCGCCTTTGACGGCAACCGGGCGAGAATAATAGCTCTGCGGGCTGTCAAAGATTTCGTCTGGAGAAGGCGATAGAGCAATAGATTGGGCAAAAACAACGGGACGATCTTCGTATTCGTCATAAAACGGGTCGCTGAGATTTAAGCCGAAGACTTCCAAAATGTCGTTCTGTAAAAAGCGACCAACCCGCCCGGTTACTTGAAACTCAATGTCATCCTTCGGTCGAGTGGGTAGTGGGCCCCCAGTTAAATTGATCACGAGAACTTCTGCGTCATCAATTAGCCCAAAAAGATCTTCGTCTTTGAGAATGAAGCTGTAGGGGCGATCGCTGGTTTCCGTCGCGCCGCGCAAAGTTACGGTGCGGCCAATTAACTGGGTAGGGTCGTCAGCGACGTCCTCAACCGTGGTATTTTGAGCGATAATCTGGGCTTGAGCGGGGGAAACATAATTGCCTAACGGTAGAGCAGCTAATAGAGCTACAACGATTCCGGTTCCTAAGGTTTTGTAATACACAAGCAAATATCCTTTGCGAACGTCATTTAGATTCACTGGATGGCTATGGCATAGCGTTATCTTTATAAAAATCAATTATTTGCTCGATTTCATCTTCCTAAAGCATAAAAAGCGCTCCTCTGCCTTGAAGAGGAGACATGGGGATAAAAAGTCTGGAAACTCAAGCAGCAAGCTGGGTACGATCGCCGCTCTGTCAGTCTATCGCTGGAAGGACTAAGGTTGATTGCGTCTGAAACAACAAAAGTGACAAAGCTGGTTCAATGCGGCTGACCAGGCGATCGCACTCTGGATTCAGTTTATGGGGAGTCAGGGATAGGAGCGGCGGATTCCTTCCATTCTGCCAGCTCTCGATTAATCGCATACTGAAAATCGATGGGAAGGAGGAAAATTTCTACCTCTGTTGCTGGTTTGGCCAGCGCATCTGTTGTTCCGTAAATAAATTGACCGTCAAAGCTGATTTTTCCTAAAATTAACTGCCTCGATTCCTGTTGCTTCAAGTCCAACATAATGGTGGCTTGGGGTTGGTCGAGACCATACTCTGGAAGCTGCCGAGCTGGAACCGTCAAAATCTGGTCGGCTTGTCCCTCTACCAGTAAATTCACCAAATAGGAAACCGCCGCCTCGCTAGCTGGGGCGTATTCAGGTCGCCGCATTTGCCAGGGGCGCTCTGGGTTAGTCGTGCGGGAAAACAGCAGGGTTTCCTGGGCTTTTTCGATCCTCAGCCGCTCAATCTCCGTTTCCTCAAAGTCAAACACCTGTTGTGTCTCAGCTTCCTTGGCCTCCCGTTGGGGTTTGATCTGCGCGTCGTACCAGTAAATAATTCCCCCCGCAGCGGTTGTGATGGCGGCGATCGCAATCAGTGCCCAGGTTGAAGTTTGAAGTTTCATAGGTGACTTGGCTCCTTGTTTAACGGCGACGCCACCAGGCGATGAAGGCAGCGATCAGTCCTAG
>JAAUTE010000238.1 GCA_012031815.1 Chloroflexaceae bacterium | reverse complement strand
TCGCCAGCCCTACGAGTACAAAATTATGCGTTTTTCCCCAGCTTCTCCAGTTTCTATTCGGGTTTAGTATCGGTCTTGTCCTGGTTCTGGGCAGTGCCGCTGGGGTAGGTTTTCTTGTTGCTCTCTCGTACCACGGGCCAGCCTCTCCGACCGACCTTTACTGAGGAACGGGCGGATTATGTGCCGGAATCAGCGATCGCCGAAGAACCCGTCCCAGAACCGCTAGCCGAACCGGAACCGCCACCAGAACCGCCGCCCCAAGAAGAACCCTTGCCCCCTGGCGCCTATAAAGCCAGAGTTACCTGGGACACAGGCTTGAGCATTCGGTCGGCTCCCGATGGGGAAAGCGTTGCGGGCATTGAGTACAACGGCGAGCTAATCGTGTTAGAGGAGAGTCCAGACAAGCGCTGGCAGCGTATCCGCGTCGCGGGCAGCGGGCAAGAAGGCTGGGTTAAGGCGGGAAATATACAGAAATTCAGTAAAATTCGCTTTAATTTCCTGGTTTCTCAGGAGACAATCCATTTGGGCGAACTTACAGGAATTTTTCAAGACAAACATATCGTAATCATTAAAGATAGCTGGCAGCGAAATCAACCCATCAGAGCAGGGAAAGGGGCCTGTGGATTGAACATTAACTTTGGCCTTCTACTTTACAGCCTCGGTTTTGCAGATGATTTTTCAAAGCGGCTGCCCCGGTTGAGGGACAAATCGGGATAGGGAATAATTTCCCCGCTGTGGCAAAAAACCGTTTATTAATATACTTGTACTCAGTGAATTGTCCAGCTTCCCCTTCTAGGGATTTCTGGAGGCCAGTAATTGAGGTTGGGTTTAAGCGATCGCGCTCAAATTGTCCTTAATAAATCCTTTATGATTGTGGGAAAAGTCTCCCTGCTCAGGAGAGATTTGCAGGGTTTTGGAAGCATTGCCATTAAGAATGGACTGAGTTGCGGGTCTGGATACTCTGTAAGCTAAACCTAGCTGGCCATACTCGCGATCGCCGCTTTGAAGGCGCTGCACTGTCGGCTGAGGGACTGCATAGCTTGAGGCCAAGAACGGCAACTTTTGTCAGAAACACTCAGTCGTTCGACCTAAGAAATTAGACTTACTGCCTTGATTATCTCTGCCCCTAAAGTCGGTTTATTTTATCCTTACAATTTTGAGTCAATCCTATGTCCGCAGTGTCCCAGTCCGTCAATCCCCCCCGCGTGCGTCAGCGTCCCAACGTTCAAGAATTACCCGCCCCCAAACGCGATCCTCTCTGGCTGCGGAGTTTTCTTCTCCTTCAACATGCTTCCGCTGCGATCGCCGTTGGTTCAGCCGCAGCGGCCCTGGGCATGTATGGTTGGACAGTCTATGCCCCCCACCAATGGAATCAGGAATTCCGCAACCTAGACAAGCTACAGCGCTACGAACGCCATCTTACTGCTACCAACGAAACCCTCAAACACAACTTTGCTGTCAGGTCCGAAACCCCTAGTTCTGGGTTTGTTCCGCCCGATCCGAGCAAATCCATCTTTCTGCCCCCAAACCCAGCGATCAGTCCGAGTCAGGAGGTTGCCCCCCCTCACCAACCCACTTCCCAGCCCCTCTCAGTACGCGGGCCCCTTGCCTACTAATTTGCTCCCTTAACCCAGCTCTTAGTTTAACCCTCTCCCATGACCCACTCCTCCAGCCAAATCCATGCCGAACCGCTCAATAGTTCTTCCCGGAAAGCTCGGCGCGGTCAATCTGCTGATACCAGCGTGCCGCGAGTCCGATTGTTTCTGGTCTGGGGCGTCTTGGTGGCGGGAGCCATTGGCCTGGCTTGGCGTTCTTACCAGTTGCAAATTCTGCAAGCAGCAGAGCTTCAAGAAAAAGCTCGGCAGCAGCAGGTGATGAGCCTGCGTCCCTACATTCCCCGGCGGGGCATTATCGATCGCGAAGGCAATGTTTTAGCGACAGATCGCCTGGTTTACAGCCTTTACGTCCACCCAAAGATTTTCGCCCTGCCCCCCCAAGAGGTGGCCGCAAAACTGGCTGGGGTGTTGGACAACTGGACGGCAGCCGCCTTGGTGGAGAAATTTCAGGAGCAGGAAACGGGTATTCGCCTGGAACGGGCCTTAGAAGAAGACACAGCCACCAAAATTCGCCGCCTGAGTTTAGATGGGGTGGATCTCGATCGCCGTTACGTGCGGTTTTATCCCCAGCAGGAATCGGTGGCGGAGGTGGTGGGCTATGCTGACCTCGACCATCAGGGTCAAGCAGGGTTGGAATTAACCCAAGGCAAGCGCTTGGAGCGGCCCGCAGCGGAATATTTGATTCGACGGGCGGGCAATGGCGAGATCGTCCCGGCCTATGTGCCAGAAGGGATGCTGAAGTTGGACAATCAGCGGCTCCAGCTCACTCTGGATCTAAGAATCCAGCAGACAGCGCGGCAAGCTTTGAAGGCGGCCTTACAACAACACAATGCCAAGCGAGGGGCAGTGATTGTGATGGATGTGCGGGATGGTTCCCTGGTGAGTTTAGTGTGCGAGCCGACCTTCAATCCCAATCGCTACTGGGAATCTGATGTGGAGCTGTTTAAGAATTGGACGGCCACCGACCTCTACGAACCCGGCTCCACCTTTAAACCGATTAATGTGGCGATCGCCCTGGATGCGAAGGCGATTGCACCGAATACGGTAATTTACGATCCCGGTCGGATTCGCATTGATGGCTGGAATATTTTCAATCACGATTTCCATGCGCGGGGCGGTAATGGGCCCATGAATATTGCGGAGATTCTGCAAAAATCCAGCAATGTGGGCATGATCCAGATTATGCAGCGCCTGGACAAGACACAGTACTATAAAACCTTGCGGAATTTGGGGTTGGGCGAGAAGGTCGGGGTGGATTTGCCCAGCGATGCCCCCAGTACTCTCAAAAGCGAAGAGGTTTTTACGGAACGCTCCATTGAAGCGGCAACTACGGCTTTTGGCCAAGGGTTTTCCCTAACGCCTCTCAAGCTAGTGCAATTACACAGCGCGATCGCCAATGGGGGTAAGTTAGTGACGCCCCATGTGATTGCAGGGGTGGTAGATAACGATGGCAAGTTTGTCTGGCAGCCGAATTATCCTAGCAAAAAGGTATTTTCCCCTGAGAACAGCCACATTGTGCTGGAGATGATGGAGAGCGTAGTGGAGGAAGGCAGCGGCAAAACCACGATTATTCCGGGCTATCGCTCGGCGGGTAAGACGGGAACGGCCCAAAAGGCGCGGCCCCGTGGTGGTTATATTGCGGGGGCCAAAATTACCAGTTATGTGGCAATTCTACCCGTAGAAGCGCCGCGCTATACGATTTTAGCGGTGGTGGATGAACCCCAGGGCGGCAATACTTTTGGCTCGACGGTGGCCGCCCCCATCGTTAAATCCGTCATGGAAGCCTTAATTGCGGTTGAAGGCATTCCCCCTGCTGACCCGGCGGCACTGCGAGAGGCTGCCCAAAGAAGGAGAAACAGCCGTAATTGCAGGCAAAAGTCAGAATTATGCTCTAATATGGCAAGAGATGGCGAGGAGGATTGCGATCGCAACCAACAGGAGAGCAACCAAGCTTATCTGAATACTAGCGACTTTTTCCCGTCGCTCATCTCCAATTCTTCCCAAATTTCATCTGAGAGCTGATTTGTAAAGGGAATCCTAAACGATATTTGTTGATTAGATCGCGGACTTGTTTAACTTGATAAGCTTCTGCCTTGAATTTCTTAAGTATTTATAGCATCAATAACTATAGCTGTTCCCACTCGTCACGACGGATACTTGCTTCTTTAAGAAGCACAAAGACCATTGATGAGATCAATATCCGGCGATCGCCTAAACTTAAGAGAGACTATTATGGCTGTGATCGCCTCCTCAATTTGCCTAAAGTTTAACTGGTGATCGACTCGAATATTTTGAATATTAGGCAGATAGCAAATGCTCTGTTGGTTCTGGAATGGGACGACTAAGTTCTTTTGCTATGTCAATCCATTCTTGAATAACAACTTCAGCGTTGACTACAGCCTCTTGATAAGTACTGCCATCAGCCATACATCCAGGGAGTTCGGGAACTTCGACAATGAAAGTATTGTCTTCTCGACTCCAGTAAATAATCATTTTATATTTAATCGACATTCTCATCTCCTAAACAATATTTGTGGATTAATTCACGGACTTGTTTAACTTGATAAGCTTTTGCCTTGGATTTCTTAGGTTGTAGATTAATTATCTCTTGTACATCAGGTTTTGAGAAAATGTGATGGTCACCCTTGATTCTTTCCTTAAATTTAAGGCGAAGAAGAAGCTGACATAATTCTCCGAAGTCAATATCTGCATCGGAAGAACCGCTGAGAATTTTTTGCTTTAGTTTTTCATATTTGCCCATTAATTTCTTTCTAAAAGTAAGACTGCTCTCCAAATCACCGTTTCTAAACAGTATTTTCGCGTTTAGTTAAAATAATTTCTAGACAATTGCTCATATCTCAAGGCTATCATAATTTTCCGATCGCATATCTCGATTTTCCTAAAATCCATCTGGCGATCGCCTATTTCCAACAGAGTCTATTGTTGCTGCGATCTCGTTTTCGATTTAGCGATTTGCTGCAATTATTCTGGTAAAAATCCTCAATCACGGTTTAGAAGAGTGACCTCTTTTATCAAGCGATCTCCCCAGAGCATCTTCTGCTAAATCCAAGTCATAGTCCATTTGCAACCCCAGCCAAAATCTCGGTGACATATTAAAATAGCGGGCTAGGCGAAGAGCTGAATCGGCGGTAATTGATTGTTTTCCATCGATAATTTCATTAATCTGTTGTGTCGGCAATTTCAACCCAAGGGCAAGTTGATTTTGACTAAGGTTCATGGGCTTGAGAAATTCCTCTAAAAGCACTTCGCCGGGATGAACTGGCATGAGCTTGTTTTCTTTCATTTTGTTACCTCAGTTATAATCAACGATCTCTACGTTTAAAACGTCACCCTCTAGCCATTCAAAGCAGATTCGCCATTGGTCATTCACTCGAATGCTATATTGACCTTCTCTATCACCCACTAAACGCTCCAGCCGATTAGCTGGCGGAACGCGCAGATCTTGAAGAGTTTCGGCACGATTAAGCATCCGTAATTTTCGTAAGCCACTTGTTGTATTTCGGATGGCAATTTACGCGATCGCTGGCGTTCAAAGATTTTTTGTGTTTCTCTATCTTTAAAATTTCGGATCACTCCCTAATCGCATCTCGTCTTCTTAAGTGTATACCACTGTGCGCTCAATAAAGAGAGATACCTTCTATCCTTACCAGCGCGGCGATCGCCTGAACTCAAAATAGAGTATCGATTTGCCAGCAAATAATGTGTTCAATATGTCAAGCTAGTGTTGTTTTCTCATTGATTTTCTAAATCTTTGGATAAAGCTAAAGCACAAGGCAGAAAAAACACATATTCAGATAACTTCTGATTGGGAACCTTTCCTGTAGGAATACTTCCATTTTCTGTGGTTTTCCCTTCTTCAAGAAGTTTAGAGTTATCCCTGCCTTGACCTGAAGTAGGTAGAAAGAAGACTCTGTCACTGCCAAAAGTGGCTTCCAAGTTTGAAATAAGCCTTAATTGCATCAAGTCAGATAAAAGCTGTTTTAAAAACAGGATTAGCCTCTTCACCTAAAGCATTTTTGATATTTAGTAAGCAGGTGCGAGCTTCATTAGAAATTAATCTTCCAAGCTCTTGCTGAATAAGTACTTTGCTTTTCCTTCCTGTAGGTTCTTTACCATCTCTTGCCCTATAACCTGTGCCACCCAGAGAACAAAGCGTATCGAAAGATTCATCATCTTGTTTGTCAAACTCAGATTTTGACAGTAATCCGAGGTTTTCTAGCTTTTCGTAGAATGAAGTCAAAAATTTTGATTCTTGATCCTCTTTACTAGCATACATATCTGACTTGGGAATTACACATATAAAATTGATCCCTTCCAAATTTCCTCGTTGATCTTGCAAATCAATGATTAATTGTT
>JAAUTE010000237.1 GCA_012031815.1 Chloroflexaceae bacterium | reverse complement strand
GGAATATCCCAGCGCAAAACGGATTAGTGCCTTTTTCCTCGCCCAATTGGGAAGGAACGGTGGGCTGACCCTGCTGGCGAGCCGCTTCTACGCGAGCAAAACGTAGTTGCAGCGCGGCATTTCCCCCCTCGACGGTGAGGGCAAAGCGCAGATTGTTCAAGGTGTATTCGTGGGCGCACCAGATGCGGGTGGCGTCGGGCAATTGGCGGAGTTTGCCCAGGGAATCCACCATTTGCGCCGGCGTCCCTTCAAACAGGCGGCCGCATCCTCCCGCAAATAAAGTATCGCCGCAAAATAGGTCTCCCCAGCCATCGTCGGCGGAGGGAAAGTAGTAGGCGATGTGGGCGCGGGTATGGCCGGGCACAAAGAACACCTGGCCTGTGCGGCCGGCGAAATGAACCCGATCGCCTTCTTGGAGATAAACCTGTTGTCCCGGAATGCGTCCCCGGTCGGCTTCCCCACCATAAACCCGCGCCTGGGGGAATTGGGTCAGAAGTTCTTGGTTACCGCCAACGTGGTCGCTGTGGTGATGAGTATTGAAAATCGCCGTCAGCGTCGCTCCTGTCTCAATCAGCGATCGCAGCACGGGTTCGGCAACGGCGGGATCGACGGCGGCCGCTGTCTGGGTTTGGCGATCCAACAGCAAGAAAATGTAGTTGTCTTTTAGGGCTGGCAGCCGCAGGATTTCCATGATTAGCTGGTTTTATGTGGCAATTTTTGGTGGCAGAGGACTAAACTCGGACAGGACTATCAAAATGACTTGAATTTAACTGGAGTGAGCGATCGCATGAGTAGTTTAGCAGCTCTGCCTAGGTTACCGGACAAGTCGGCGATCGCCGGGCGAAGTATTTAAGCACAGGTCTATCTTGAGGGAGAAAAGAAGTAAACCGTAGCCAGAATAGCTGCCTGCTGCAAAAGAGAAGAATAAAGATGAATTTGACGCTATAGACCAGCGAATGAGAATTTAGAGTTTAGCTTTTCCTCCTCGAAGAATTTCCTTATACTTTCAATAGCTTCGCTCCTGTTCTAGTCAAATGGTTGGTGGCAGGTCAAACTAAAGGAGGAATTGTACTGTTGGCTTAGCAGTCCCCTAACATAAAGCTAATTGGGCAATTGACTCGCAATGCTTGATAGCCCTAGAAGCGGTTAACCCTTAACCCGATGGAAGCGGCTTCAACTCAGGTTTAAACAGGGAGATTAAGCATTTGACGCAGCAGTCTCAGCGACGCTTAAAAGTCTCGATTCTAGCCAGCGATTTATCTATCAGGGGCGCTGGTCGTTGGGCAGGAGGCGTACGGGCATTTCTCCTCGCCCAAGCCCTAGAAAAGCTCAACTTTGAAGTTGAAATCTTAGGATTAGCCTTCTCCAACCGGGAGAAGTCGTTCCCGCATTTACCGATTCTGGGTTTACCGTGAAAGCGTTCCCTTGCAGCTACCATCAGGGGCCTGGGCCGCTGCTCGTCAACTGCTGGGTCAGCTTAAGGGCGATTTGATTTACGCAACTAAACCGAAACCCTCTAGTTTTGGTCTTGCTCTACTGCACCAGCTGCGCTGTCACCGTCCCCTGCTGTTGGACATCGACGACCTAGAGCTGAGTTGGCTTCAGCAAAGCCCCTATCGGTCTAATTGGCTCCAGCTTGTCCGCGACCTCCTCAATCCCAAAGGGGCTTTGCGTTTTCTGGATCACCCACTTTACATCCAATGGCTGCAACCGTTGATTCGCCGAGCCGATGGATTGACAACCAACACCTATTTCTTGCAGCGGCGCTATGGTGGGACATGCGTCCCCAGCGGTAAGGACACGGATTTATTTACTCCTGACGCTTGGTCTCCAGAAACCAGTCGGCACAAGTTTGGATTAACCGGGTACCGCGTTCTCATGTTTCCCGGCGCTCCGAGGCCCTATAAAGGGGTTGAAGACATTTTAGCGGCTCTGGAATTATTGGGACAGGAAGACCTCCGCTTGGTAATTGTGGGGGGAAGTCCTTATGACGACTACGATAAACAGCTTTGGCAACGCTGGGCGAGGTGGCTGATTAAGCTGCCAACCCAAAAGCCAGCGGAAATGCCAGCGGTTGTGGCCGCAGCCCATGTCATTGTTGTGCCGCAGCAGGATGTTCCCGCAGCCCAAGCCCAGTTTCCCCTCAAGTTGATGGACGGCATGGCCCTGGCAAAACCGATTTTAGCGACCCGCGTTGGGGATATTCCCGATATTTTGGGAGACACTGGCTTTTTAGTCGAGCCGCAGTCCCCGCAACAACTAGCTGCGACCATTGACAAAATTTTTAGTGATTGGGACTTTGCCTTGAGTCAAGGCCAGCGAGCTAGGGAACGTTGTCTCAAACACTATAGCCTTGATAGCATGGCGGTTGCCCTGGGCAATGCCATCGATCCCCTACTGCGCTCCCACTTTGCCCACTCCTGTTGACAGATTCACCCTGAAATAACATGAGTTACAAGCGTCTTCTTCTTCAATACACTCGCCGCTACCCGCTATTGATGGGAGCGTCTGTTGCTCTGGGGTTTTCCAGCGCTATCTTTAACGGGGTAGGGACGGCGCTCATTGTGCCCATTGTCTTGGAACTTTTGGGACAAAGTGCCTTGAAGTTGGGACAGTGGCCCGCCCCCCTGCGCAGACTTTTCGGCTTTTTTGAGGCATTACCCGATCATTGGCGATTGCCGACGATGGTTGCTCTGGTTTTACTGCTGATCTTCCTGAAGAATGCCAGTGTCTATGCCAAGGTGATCCTTGGCGGCATTCTTCAGCGCGCGATCGCTAACGGACTGCGTTTAGAGGCGATGACAACCTTACTGGAGACTGACCTGGATTTTTTCGCCAAGCATCAAATTGGCGATTTGATCAACCGAGTCAATGGCGAGATTAATCGCACTTCAGCTTCGATTCGACAAAGTATTAATTTATTTAGTCTCCTCTTTACCATTTTTACCTTTGTTGTTGGTTTGCTATTTCTTTCCTGGCAGTTAACCTTTTTGGCAACCTTTTTACTGTCACTGGTCGCGCTTTGCAACCAATTTTTTATCCGTCGCGCTCGCCGCTATGGAAATCTCTTAACCAAAATGTCTCGAGAGTACTCTACGAAGCTGCTAGAAATTCTGGGTGGAATTCGTTTGATCAAAAGCGTTGCCGGGGAAACGCCAGAATACGAGGGAATTCGGGACTTAATTCTGCGAAGGGAACACCTTGACTATCAATCCCAGGTCAACCGTCAATTGATTAGCCCCATTAACGAAATGCTAGGGATAACAGTGGTAATGTCCATTGTTTTGGTGGGGCGCTATCTTTGGTCTGAACAATTGCAGTCGGTAGCCCCGGTCTTGTTAACCTATCTGCTGTTATTGTTTCGACTGTTGCCCAATATTAGTACTCTCAATTCTACTCGCAGTCAGTTGGCGAACCAGATGGCTAGCGTGAATTACACGATCGATTTGCTGCGGCGGGACAACAAACCCTTTATGGTCAAACATTTCGACCCCTATCCCGGAATCGAGCGGGAGATTTGCTTTGAACAGGTAGGGTTCTCCTATCCGGGCCATCGCAAGCAAGTGCTCAAAGATATTAATCTGACGATTCCCAAGGGAAAAACGGTCGCTCTGGTCGGTGCTTCCGGGGCGGGCAAATCCACAATGGCAGACTTGCTGGCGCGGTTTTATGACCCCACGGAGGGCCGGATTACCATTGACGGCAAAGATCTGCGGGAGTTCGATCTAGCCCAGTTGCGACAGGCGATGGGAATTGTCAGTCAAGATACGTTTTTGTTTAATGCCTCTGTGCGCTACAACATTGCCTATGGAATGCCGGAGTCAACGGAGGAAATGGTCGTTGATGCCGCCAAGCGAGCCAATGCTTACGAGTTTATCGAGCGCCTGCCAAAAGGATTTAAAACCCCCATTGGCGATCGCGGGGTGATGCTCTCAGGGGGTCAGCGCCAGCGGTTGGCGATCGCGCGGGCCTTGTTGCGTAACCCGGACATTCTGATTTTGGATGAGGCGACCAGTGCCCTGGATACGGTGTCGGAGCGGTTGGTACAGCAGGCTATTGAGGAACTTTGCCGCGATCGCACCACGTTGGTGATTGCACACCGCCTGTCCACGGTGCAAAATGCCTATCAAATCGTGGTGATGGAGGCAGGAAAAATCGTCGAAATAGGCAACCACGATGAATTACTGGCGATAGAAGGTCGTTACTCGCAGCTTTATCGGATGCAGTTTAGTAAGCAGGAAGCAGGTGGTAATGGTCATGGGCCGACGGACAGCCAACTTGGGGCGTTTTGGGAAGTACAGCATCGCCTCTCCCACGAAGCTCGTACGAGCTTGAGCGCGCTGATGGGGTCTTTGCGGCTGCTAGCGGAAGATTTGAGCGATAATGAGGAGGAAGAACAAGAATTGCTGGAAGAATCCTACCTTTCTGCGATGCGACTCCTAAACACGGTGGAATTGTTCGAGCAGAATGCGCCAGCATCACCGCTGCAACGCCGTATCTAACCTAGGGTTGGAAGTGACAGGAGAAGACCGAATAAGCTCAAATCCTGCCTCTATTTTGATTTTCTGTGGGTTTTTTTGAGGGTTTTACGCCAAGGAGACATCTTCGTAAAGATCAGGGAAAGATAGGTTCAACTGAAGGCTTTGCAAGGAAAGGGCTGGGTCAGTGGGGGTATAGGCTTGATAAAGCCATCCCTGGGAATTGCGACGGAAGCTTTCCACTCGCTGGCGTTTACTGTTGACCAAAACGTATTCTTCCAGGCTGTTTAGCGTTTGATAATCCTTAAACTTGTCCCCTCGGTCAAAGGCTTCGCTACTCCCAGAAAGGACTTCGACGATTAATTTAGGAAAGCGTTTGTAGGTAGGAGTTTCCCGGTCTTGGGGATCACAGGTTACCAGGAGATCGGGATAATAAAAGCAGTTTTGCGATTCGAGACGGACTTTGATGTCGGCAAAGTAAACCCGGCAGTCGGTTCCTCGTGAATGGGTGCGGATGAGGGCAAACAGGTTTCCCACAAGGGTATTGTGACTGTCGGTGCTGCCTGCCATTGCGTAGATTTCGCCGTTGATATACTCGTGTTTGACGGGGCTTTTGGCTTCCCGCTGGAGATATTCGTCAGGGGTGAGGGAGAATTGGGAAGAAGCAACCATATTAGTTGGCTCCAGCAGGGTTTAGCGTCGGCGATCGCAGTTTAATCATCTCAGGCTGGCGATCGCATCTTTGGTCATGGCGGCGATGGCCTGGTCGGTGGCCTTGGGGAGGCGGTAGTATTTGCCAGCGGCTTTTTGGGCCAGTTCTTTGGCAAATCCGGTGGAGACGAATTTTTTCTCGGTGTCGATGACCAGAAGCTGCATCCCAGTGGCGCGGATGCGGGCGGCAATATCGAGCAATTCGGCTTTGATATCGGGTTTTTCGCCGGGTTCGCTCGGTTCTCCCAAAGAGCGGGCTAGGGGAATGTTGCCGCGACCGTCGGTGATGGCCACGATGACCACTTGACCGATATCGCCGGAGCGTTTGGCGTTGGTGCCGACCCGCACCGCTTGGGTCAAGCCGTGGGCCAGGGGAGAACCGCCGCCGCAGGGCAGGGTTTCTAAGCGCCGCCGGGCCAGGGCGATGGAGCGAGTGGGAGGCAGCAAGACCTGGGCCTGTTCGCCCCGGAAGGGAATCAGGGCAACCTGGTCGCGGTTTTCGTAGGCTTCCGTGAGTAGGCGTAACACGGCTCCTTTGGCAGACTGCATCCGGTTCAGGGCCATTGAGCCAGAGGCATCCACGACGAAGATAATCAAGGCCCCGGCTTTGCGGGCCAGGCGTTTGGTGCGTAAATCTCCTTCTTCCACCACCACGCGGCGATCAGGGTAGCGCTCCCGTCGGGATTTTTGGTAGGGGGCCGCGGCTCGCAGGGTGGCATCCACCGCAATCCGTCGGGCCTTGCCCTTGGGCAGCATGGGTTTGATGTAGCGGCCTCGGTCTTCACTGAAAATTAGGCTGCGGCTCCC
>JAAUTE010000236.1 GCA_012031815.1 Chloroflexaceae bacterium | reverse complement strand
GGCCGGGGGCTATCCCCGCTGGTTTTTGGATCTCCGAGATCGACATCACCCGCAATAACCTCACGGATGGCTCCTACCGAGAAAGCCTCTCCCCAGAGGATTATCGCCGCCTGAGAGCGACTTTAGGTGGTTTTAGGGGAGCAGCAGCGGTTTTCAGCAATCAAGCCCAGCCTGGCGAGATTAAGCCCCGTACCCGCTCCACTATCTATCCCGACTCGGTAGGCATCGGTCACTATGCCATCGACTTTCATCCCTGTATGTTGTTTGCCCCCCCGGAGGCTCCCGGCAATCAAGAACGAGAGGGCGAGCGGCGCGGTGCGGGCCAGGCCTATCCCTTCCAAGTCCCCCTGAGAGCCTTAATTCCTCAGCGAATTGACAACTTACTGGTGGCAGGGAAAGTATTGCGGTCAGCCACATTGCGGCTGCGGCCTATCGGGTACATTCCTTTGAGTGGTCTGTGGGAGCGGCGGCGACGATGACAGCCCTGTTTGCCCTGGAAGAAGAAATTTTGCCCTATCAATTAGTAGACGAATTCTTCATTAAGGAGACGGAACTAGCCGCCTTGCAGCGCCGCCTCAATGAATCGGGCAATCCCACCGCTTTTCCCGGTACCTCCATCTTTAATCAAGATTGGGAGGATTGGCGCTAGGATTCTCGCCCCGATGCCCAGCGATCGCGCCATTTTAACGGTGCCTTTCGCTGGCAATGACCCAACGGCGGCAGACCAAGTTTTCCCGCAGAGGCGACTTGCCTTCTCGCAGGAGAGCGTATTTGTAGGCGATCGCCTTGCCCACACTTTCGTCAAAGGGAATTTCCCCAAACCAGGTGTTGGCGTTGATGTATTCCAGCGGGTAAGCTTTGCTAGTATCCCAGTTGCCCAGTTCGGGACAGTCTCCGGTCACGACAACCCTTTCTCCCGGCTGGGTATGAACGCCATTGAGTTGGGCCCGCACAATGGTCTGGCCCTTGACGCGATCGCCCACGTGGGAAATAACCACAATCTGGTGGCGATCGAGGTGGAGATTGTGCAAATTACCGCCATGAGCCGTCAAATTTTCCAGGGACATGACATCTTTATGCTCCCCGTCCGGTAATTCCGTGGCCACGGCCTCCAGGGTCACCGCCTCGCCCCGATTCATGGCTACAAACAGCAGAGAATCCCGATAGCGCCGCACGTAGCAATACACATCTGGGGTAATATGTTTTTGCCATTGACTGCCCATTGATACCGCCGGATTTAAGCGCCTTAGTCCTGACAAGCGGCGAATATCGCGATAAAGCTCGCTTTCCGTATCCCAGCGCTCCATCATCGGGCGGTTGTAAGGGTCGTTGTTGCCGTAGGGATTGCCGTCGGCGTTGGTGTCGTCGTGCAAATACTGCTCCGTCCCGTAGTAAAGGCAGGGAATACCCCGCGAGGTCATAATCAAGGTCACCGCCAGCCGCAGGATGCCTGGGTCAGAATTAAGGCTCTGGAAGCGGTGCATGTCGTGATTGTCGATGAAGGTAATTAATTCCGTGGCGCTGTCGTAGTGGTCGTCCAAATCCAGCACATCCTGGACTAAATAAAACCCCCGCTCGTCCATTGTCCCCAGAGCTTGCCGGATCGCCATCGCCAACCCAAAATCCAGGATAGTCATGCCCGAACAGTTGACAAATTCCAGCGATCGCTCATTGAGGGGGTGGTTGTAAATCCATTCGCCAAAAATAAAAACATCAGGGCGATAGGTCTGAATATCGGCGTTAAACTCCTGCCAGAACCAAATAGGCATGTGTTTCACCGTATCCACCCGCAGGGCATCCACGCCCCGGTCTAGCCACTGCTTAATGGCAGACTTGATATAGTCGCGGTAAGCTGTATTATTTCGTTAAAGGTGGCCAGTCCCGACAGCTCGCAGTTAAACACCTGCCATTCATCTTCCCAGTTGGTCACTTCGCCGTAGTGATGATACCAATGGTCGTGATCGTCGTTAAAATCGGCAATTTTGACCCCATCATCGTAGAGTTCTCCTTTATTGCCGCTAATGTCCGGGTTACTGTGGTTACAGACAATATCCAGCACGAGTTTCATCTTGCGTTCGTGCAGGGCCGCAATCAGGCGATCGAAGGTAGTGTTGCGGGTTTCCTGGGTGGCATTCAAGGAAGGATCTTCGCCATTGCCAATGAAGCGCGGATTGAGCCGCTTAAAATCCCGCGTCCAATAGCCGTGAATCGCTGCCTGCTCCACAAACAGGTCTTCAATCTGCTCAAACAAGGGCGTCAGCCAAAGGGCCGTGACCCCCAAGTTCTTGAGGTAATCCAACTTGTCAATAATGCCCTGTAAATCGCCCCCCCAGTACTTGCCCCAATCCTGCCGCTCCGGGTCGTAGAGTTCCGGGTTGGGCCCGGCGCTATTGTTCGGGTTACCGTCAAAAAAGCGATCGACCACCACAAAATAAATGGTTTCCTGCCGAAACTCGATATCTCTGGTGAACAAAAAATCCAGGTCAATGTCGGTTTCAGGCGATCGCTCGCTGACCAAGGTTTCAACGTCTGCTTCAGCTTGGGGCTGTGTAATCTCGTATTGAACAGTGCTTTGGGAGATAGGGGGTGAGGACATAGATTCACCAAGGCGGGTTTAAATTGCCCTAGCTTACTGCCCTTCTTCGGTTAGGTCTTCCTCCCAGGGAAATCTTTCCCAAGGCGGGTTCCTGAATCCTCCCCCTCAAAATCAGCGGGACTAGGTGTTGCACTGACCCTAGTCCCTCAAAAGTACTTAAGCCAACTTTTTTTGGCTGACCTACTAACGACTAAACCAATTTTCGTTAAAAATCAGAAGACCGCCTGGCTGAAATCCGGCTCAGTTTTTCGATGGCAAAAGGGATAGCAATTACCATTAACTTCAACTCCCACGGGGCAAAACACAACGCCAGGAAGGAGGCGATTAAAGCAGTTGAAGCCATCGCTACCTTGATGACCTCTTCTTTTGTGTGGGCGCTTAACCAGATAGCCGCCGTGGCGATCACCAAAGTAAGCAGAGACGGTACAAGCATTGCTAAGAATCCTCAATAGACTAGGTAACCATTAGATCCGCTTTTAATAGGTGCTTTCCTTGGGTTGAGTCAATCCACCTCAGTTTTTGCACCGCCGACTCACATTCAGGATGGCAAGGACGAACCCTTTGTTTAGATATATTAACACTATGCGGATTGGCCTATGATTGTCAACCCGATGTTAGCTTGCAATAACAAAAATAGCCCAGTTGGGCGACCCCCTCCTAGCGGGGGGCCATGGCGCTGAAATTGACTGTCGCGGTTTAAATGGCTTTAGGTGACGCTAGTCTCAAGCAGCACCAAATGGCGATCGCCGTCAATGGCAATGAGTCCCTGGCGCTGGAAATCACCTAAGAGCCGGGTTACGGTAACCCGTGTCGTGCCAATGGCATTGGCTATATTTTGATGCGTCAAGCGCACTTCTAAGCGAGTGCCTTCTGCCACCGCCTGACCGAGTTCGAGCTTCAGCAACGCGAGCAACTCCTGCAGGCGCTCCTCGACGCGCCGCAATCCCGAAATCGCCAGCAAGGCTTCCGTTTGGCGAATTCGCCGGGAAACCCCTGCCAAGACAATGTGGGCCAGATGGGGAGAGGTTTCAATTTCGCTTAGGGCATACCACTTTAAATAGACTTCCGAAAGTGCTTTGGCTTGATAGGTTTCAATGCAAGTTAGCCACGTGCCAAAAAAGGTCAGGGGTTTAGCCCAACCGAGGAGCAGTTCGTCGCCACTGGCATGAAGCTTACTGAGCTGCACTACGCCGCGATAGACTTGCCAGACCCCTTGAGCCACAAGCGGTACGGTTTCTCCTTTATCAAAAAAGTGTAACCGTCGTCCTTCTTGTCGATTGTCTGCTGAGGGGTCTCGATCCGCTAGATAGGGTAAAAGCATTGCTATGCAAGCCTTCCAGGCGTTATCAAGGTTTTTACGGCTAGCCTATAGCCTCAAGGTAAAAATCAGGTAATCAATAGGTTAAGCATCGCCTTGAAGATTCCCTTTTGGCGATCGCGATATACTCGGTTCTGGGCATTGTTTGCGACAGATTGTTGTGTTTCATGGATATTTCTATTGCCGATCTCCGTCAAAACTACAGCCGCGCTCGCTTGGATGAAACCAGTGCGGCGGCTGACCCCATCCTTCAGTTTCAAGCTTGGTTGGAAGCCGCAGTGGCAGCGCGTTTACCGGAACCTAACGCGATGATGTTGGCGACAGTCACCCCGGAGGGCAAGCCCGCAGCCCGCATGGTCTTGCTTAAGGAGTTTGACGAAATGGGGTTTATCTTCTACACCAATTATCAAAGTCACAAGGGCCAGCAGCTTCAGGCCAACCCCCAGGCAGCTCTGGTGTTTTGGTGGGCCGAATTGGAGCGTCAAGTCCGCATTGAAGGTTCCGTCGAACAGGTGCCCCCGGAAATGGCGATCGCTTATTTTCACAGCCGACCCAGAGAATCGCAGCTAGGAGCCTGGGCGTCCCCCCAAAGCCAGGTGATTCCCCAGCGAGAGGTGCTGGATCGACGACTGGAAGACCTCAAACAAGAATATAAGGGCCGAGAAATTCCCCGCCCCCCACACTGGGGAGGCTTTCGCGTCGTACCCCAACGGCTAGAGTTTTGGCAGGGCCGTCCCAGCCGCCTTCACGATCGCCTCTGCTACCGACTTAATGGGCAAAACCAGTGGATTTTAGAACGATTGGCCCCATAAGGCTGGAATCTTAAGACAAGGCCCGGTTTAATCCCGTCTCAAAGGGTAGGGATTGGAGATTACTTGAGGTCGTTTTTAATCAGATGAGCTTCCAGGAACCACAAACGCTTATCTACGCGCGGGAAATCTCGGTGTAGAGGTCGGCGGTGCCCGCATCCCCTAAACGAGCCGCTTCATCGCTACCGGAGCGAACCTGTTGGGCAAAAATGGCAAAACGCTCTGCCAAAGCTTCCAGATGCTCAACCCCATCGACAATATTCAGGGGATACTCCGCTAGCGATGTCCGCTCAACCGCAAGGCGTGCTGTTCCCAGGGCTGTGCCTCCCAGGGCTGTAATCCGCTCTGCGACCAGATCCACAAATTCCTCAACTTCCGTAGCTATTTCGTCAAATAGCTCGTGCAATTGCTGAAATTCCAAGCCTTTAACATTCCAGTGAGCCTGTTTGGTTTGGGTTTTCAGGTCGATAGCGGTGGCCAGGGTGTCATTGAGCAAGGTGGCAATTTGTTGGCGAACTGTGGCGCTGAGATCGTTTCGCGTCGGATAAAATCGCCTAGAAGCGTTATTTTCGTCCATTTGCAGCGTGTTTTTTGTCGTTGTAGCAGTCACGATCCTTATCTCCTGTGATGGGTGAAACTTAAGGTAAAAATGAAGAGACAATCAATAAGTCTAAAAAATTAGCTGAAAGCAATATCTAAAAATATTTTCATCGAAAAAATTGCCATGATTTTCTGCAACCGTATCCATAGGGTATTGGTTAATGCGCCTAAAAAAGCAGGTCCGGAGCCAATAGACGGAATATAATGACGACCGGCTCCGCTGCCTGGCTAGATAACTTGATTTACTGTTTCTTAAGCGCTAAAGTGAGCTTCGAGGGCGTCAGAACCGCCAATTAATTGACCATTAATGAAAACTTGAGGAACCGTGGTCGTACCAGCCACCCCTTGCAGGAAGGAAGCTTTGTAGTCTTTGCCTAATACTAGCTCGTGGTACTCCAAACCGCGATCGCTCAGTAAGGATTTGGCCTTGGCGCAGAAGGGACAGCCGGGCTTGGTAAAAATAGAAACCAACTGCGGTCTCTGGGCCTCCGGGTTGATATAGTTGAGCATGGTCTCGGCGTCAGACACCTCAAAGGGGTCGCCCGGAACTGGCGGCTCAATAAACATTTTTCAATGACGCCATCTTTAACCAGCATGGAATAGCGCCAGGAACGCTTGCCAAAGCCCAAGTCAGCCTTGTCTACTAACATGCCCAATGCCTTCGGTAAATTCGCCGTTTCCATCGGGAATGAAGGTGACATTGGGCGCATTTTGATCCTTT
>JAAUTE010000235.1 GCA_012031815.1 Chloroflexaceae bacterium | reverse complement strand
GGCAGCGAGCGCCACAACAACGTCGATCTAGTCTACGGCTTTGAGTTGGGCGGCCAGTCCGTTGACTTAGCAGTCGTTAGCGATCGCAACAATGACACGCTGATTATCTTCCAGATTGACCCGGAGACCCGCCAGTTGACCAATGTGACGGCGGATAGCATCCTAGGATCGATTTTTGGCATTGATGACGGGGAGCAAACCGCCCTGGGCATCGCCACCTACACCAGCCCTGTGGACGGACGGGTTTATGCCTTTGTCACCCAGCGGGAAGGCAACCTGATCGCCCAACTGGAGCTGAGCGATAATGGCGCGGGTCAGGTGGATGGGGAAATCGTTCGCCTGCTGGAGCTGCCGATTCCTGAAGGAGTGGAATTAGAAGATACCGTTTCCGAAGGCATTGTCATCGATCAAGAAACAGGGATTGGCTACGTTGCCCAAGAACTATTTGGCATCTTTCGCTTTAGTGCGGAACCAACGGCCGGCGACGAACTCACCCAGTTTGCCTCCACGGACAGCGATTTCCTCACACCGGATGTGGAAGGATTGAGCATCTACTATGGTGCCAACGGCACGGGTTACTTAATTACCTCCAGCCAGGGCGACAATTCCTTTGCGGTGTTTGCACGGGAAGGCACCAATGAATTCTTGGGGAGCTTTGCCATTGGCGAGAACGGCCCCATCGATCAGGTCAATGAAAGCGATGGCTTCGATGTGATCAACGTGCCCCTGGGACCTGATTTTCCCTTCGGCTTGCTGGCGGTGCAGGATGGGGCCGACGATCCCCAGTTTGTCATCCCCGACGATGAGGAGTTGGAAAATGCGGCGGCCAACTTCAAGTTCGTTCCCTTTGAAGCGATCGCAGAGGCGCTGCCTGAATTCATCGAGCTAGATCCCGAAAGCTTTGACCCACGCAATCCAACCCCCAATTCCCTGGTCAATGGCGTGGCCAGCGGTGACACCACCCAAACGTCCACCGTTTTGTGGGCCCGCAGCCTTTTCCTGGGACAGGTGAGCTTTGAAATCTCTACGGCTGAAGATTTCAGCACCTTAGAGACAACCGTAACGGCAACCGTTACCGATAACGCCGCTCCCGTCAAGGTTGAAGTTGAAGGACTTGATCCTGGTACTGAATACTTCTACCGAGTGACTGATGCCGCAGGGGATACAGATAACGGACGCTTTGTGACCTCAGCACCTTTGGGGCAATTTAACGGTTTACGCTTTGGCGCAACGGGAGACTGGCAGCAATCCCCACCATTCCCCTCCCTAGCTAATGCCGACGAGCGGGAGCTGGAATTTTTCATCAAACTGGGGGACACAATTTTTGCTGACATTGAGACGGCTGCTTTGCCGGGGGTCACTCAAGCGCGAACCCTAGAAGAGTTCCGCATCAAGCAAGCAGAAATTGTCACCGAGCGCTTTGGTCAAAATACCGTCCGCGATCTCTACGCCACGACTTCAATCCTTGCGACCATTGACGACCATGAACTGGTAGACAACTTTGCGGGTGGTGCCGCGCCGGGAGAATCGCCCGATGCGCCAGACATTGGCTCTTCTGATGAACCCCTATTTACCGATGACGTAGACTTTGTCAACGATACCCAGGCCTACGAAGATGCCTTACAAGCTTTCCAAGAATATCACCCAATACGGGATGAATTCTACGGCGAAACTGGCGATCCTCGCACTGCCAATGAACGCCAACTGTTTCGAGCCAATACCTACGGTAGCGATGCCGCCGTTATTGTCCTTGACAGTCGTTCTTTCCGGGATGTCCAACTAGAACCCGCTAATCTTGCCAACCCAACGGAGTTTCTGGTCGAAGCCTTCCAGCCAGACCGTACCCTGCTAGGCAACGCCCAATTTGCAGAACTGACGGCTAGCTTGCTAGAAGCAGAGCGCAGCGGTATTACCTGGAAATTCGTCGTGATTCCCGAACCGATTCAGAACTTCGGTGTGGTTAACGCGGAGGATCGTTTCGAAGGTTATGCAGCAGAACGTACGGCTTTACTGCGCTTTATTGATGAAAACAACATCGATAACGTCGTTTTCCTAGCAGGAGACTTTCACGGCACCATTGTCAATAACCTCACCTACCAACTCGGCCCTGGCCAGGAACAAATTGCCACCAACGCCTTTGAAATTGTCACTGGCCCGGCTGCTTTCTTTGATGGCTTATTTGGGCCGACGGTCGTTAGTTTGTCAGCGGCATTTGGTTTGATTAGTCAAGAGGAAGTCGCCTTCTTCAATTCCTTACCGGTTGCGAATGACGGGGATAGCATTGTTAATGACCGCGATGATTTTGTTAAGCAAATTATCAACTCTCAAAACGCGGCTTTTGGTCTCGATCCCGTGGGACTCAACGACAATT
This sequence comes from Chloroflexaceae bacterium, assembly GCA_012031815.1. Classification (GTDB taxonomy): domain Bacteria; phylum Cyanobacteriota; class Cyanobacteriia; order Cyanobacteriales; family JAAUTE01; genus JAAUTE01. The sequence continues at coordinate 3,689 of JAAUTE010000235.1, read as the reverse complement.
TATCCAATGCTGAGGGTTTGATTGATGCGACGTTGCTACAGGGCGACTATGTTGCTGTTAATACCTTCGGCTGGACAGAGTTCAACATTGATGCGGTAACTCAACAATTGCGGGTTACGACCTATGGTGTTGATGCTTTCTCGGAGGCGGATATTCTCGCTAATCCTGAGGCGATCACTAGTTTAACGCCTCGCGTTGTCGCTGAATTTGTGGTTAATCCAACCCTTGATCCCACCAATTTCTTTGGCACTCCTGGGGATGATGAGTTTGATGTGAACACGGGCGATGATTTCTTCGGCGCGCTGGATCTGATCTTTACCGGGGCTGGCTCGGATTTGGTGGATACTTCTACCAGTCTGGTGGGCGGCAATCGTATCTATGGCGGCTCTGGCTTCGATGAGGTCTTCACCGGCATCAGTGATCGCGCTTTTGGTGGTAATGGGGATGACATCCTGGATGCTTCCGCGGGCGAGGGTTCTAGCCGACTCTACGGCGGCCCTGGCAACGATGAACTGGTGGCCGGAACTAGCGATCGCCTCTTCGGCAATGGCGGTAGCGACACCTTTGAAACTTCAGTTGGTGGCGGCAATAACCGACTCTACGGCGGTACTGGGGATGACTTTTTCTCTCTGGGCAGCAGCGATCGGGCCATCGGCGGTGCCGGTAACGATCAGTTCTTTGTGGATGCCGGCGGCGATAACCTGATTACGGGTGGTGCTGGTGCCGATCAGTTCTGGATCGCCACGGCGGACTTGCCCGATAGCGCCAACACTATCACTGATTTTGAAGCGGGCGTGGATGTCTTCGGCATTGGCAGCGGTCTCGGCATCGCCTTTGCTGACCTGACCATTACCTCGGTAGACGGCAACGCTCAGATTGCGACCAACGGAACCACTTTGGCCCTCGCCCTAGGGGTTCAAGCGGACAGTCTCACGGCGGCTAACTTTGTGTTTGGTTAATTGCAGGCTGGATTAACTCAATTGTTTGAATAGAGGGAGCAGGCTCAGCTTGCTCTTTTTCTTTTGTGCTGTTGCAATATTGTTCCGCTAAGCTGCAATGCCATTCCGCTAAGCTGCAACATCATTTCCCTAAGCTGCAATGCCATTTTCTCAGGCTGCAACGCCATTCCTCTAAGCTGCAATGCCATTTCTCTAAGCTGCAACGCCATTCCCTACCCTGACAAGGAGATTCCCGAAGCCTCCAGGGGCGATCGCCCTCTAGCGGTCAAGTTCAATTTGGGCGATCGCCTTTTAATACACTTGCCGATAAACACAGCCTTGCCAGCTTCCGTGAAGTAGAACAGCACTCTTAGGCTACCTTTAATACGCTTCTTAAAGTCCCTGAACTGAGATCTATGGCTGCTGTAATTGTCTGACTTGTGCCACAGGGAGTTCAGTGATTTGAGCGATTTCCTCCAAAGCCATGCCCAGGTCAAGCAGTTTTTTGGCGATCGCGATCGCTTTGAGTTGCTGACCGCGATCTTCCCCAATAGCGATGCCTTGAGAAATGCCTTGAGAAATACCTTGAGAAATACCTTGTTGCCGAGCTTCAGCTTGAATTTCTTGATAAATTACCGATTCGCGCATGATGTCCTGCCTCAACACTTGCAAAATTAGGTCTTTCTCTAATACTAATCCAGCCAAAAGTGCCGCTGAAGCAGCTACATTGCTTTGGATTGATTTCTCCGTGATTGTCTCGATTTGCTCGGCAACCTGCCGTAGAGTCCTGACAGGATCGTCAGTTTGAGCCAAAGCGGCAAAGGGTAACAGTCCCAACGCGCTTAAAAACAACTCTGCTGGTTGCTCCCACAGGCGAATGACCTGATAGTGATGTTCTGTCCCCGACAAAGAGAAAGTTTGTTGTCTGACCAGGGGAGAATCAGTGCGTCGTAAATACACTACCACTTGATAGACTTCTTTGTCGCGATAGCGTCGGTGGAGCCGCAGTCGATAATCCAACATTCTAAAAGGGATGACAGCTTCCGGGTCGGTTTGAAATTCAATGTGTAATACTTTGTTTGTTGATTGCAGGAAAACGACTGTATCTGCCCGGATGGGTTCTAGGGATAACTCCGAAGGGTCAAGGCGGGTTAGGGGGATCTCTTCGCCTAAAAGCCAGGCGGCAAGGTCGGCGCTGAAATGTTCGGCAATAAATTTGCAGGTGCTGTCGTAACCCATCCACCCTCCCCGGTTTCCCACTCGCTTCAGGATAAATGCTTTTCTGGCATCAGCGCTCAGGTTTGGATGCGTCCGCTGTGGATGTCTTCGGTATGGGCAGCGGTCTCGGCATCAGCTTTGCTGACCTGACGATTACCTCAGTAGACGGCAACGCTCAGATTGCGACTCACGGAATTCCTTTGGCTCTAGCCTTAAGCGTTTAAAGGGGCAGTCTTAGGGCAACTAACTTGATGTTTGGCTAATTGCAGGCTGGATTAACTCAATTGTTTGAAGATAGAGAGCTGGTTCAGCCTGCTCTTTTTGTTTTGCGCTGTTGCAATGCCATTCTCCTGAGCTGCAATGCTATTCCCCGCCCTGATAATGAGATTCCCAAAGCCTCCAGGGGCGATCGCCTCTCCAGCGGTCAAGTTCAATTTTGGCGATCGCCTTTCAGACCTCAACGACGACGTTCCCGACTTCAGCAGTGATGTTTCCGACTTCAGCGATCGCCCGTTAGACTTGCTGGTGTCCTAGAATTGTTAGAAGACCTGTCCAATTTATGTTATGAGCCGCTCCAAATGGTACAGTTTTTGTCTAAACCCATCACTTTAGAGCAATTTCTAAAGCTACCAGAAACGAAGCCTGCCAGCGAGTACGTTGATGGGCAGATTATTCAGAAGCCAATGCCACAAGGAAAGCACAGCACAATTCAAACCGAGTTTTCTACTACTGTCAATGCAGTTCTAAAACCCCAACAAGTTGCACGAGCATTTTCAGAATTGCGTTGTACGTTTGGTGGACGCTCAACTGTTCCAGATATTGCGGTGTTTACTTGGAAGAGAATTCCCCGCGATCAAAATGGTGAGATCGCTAACACCTTTTCAATTGCCCCTGACTGGACTATTGAAATCCTATCGCCCGATCAAAGTCAAACGAAAGTAACTAAAAACGTTTTTGCACTGTCTTAATCACGGAACTCAAATGGGTTGGTTAATCGATCCTGATGAGCAAACTGTTTTTGTCTATCTTTCTAAGCAGCAACCACAAGTGTTTGACCGGCCAGAGCAGTCTCTTCCAGTTCCTTCCTTTGCTAACAAGTTAGATTTAAGTGTAGGCTTGCTATTTAATTGGTTATTGGAGTAAAGCCAACCCGAAAATTTTGTTTAACTTATCCCTTTGGTGGACAGATTAGGCAATCAGAAAACCCTGGCTTCCTGAATGGCGATGGCGCTCCCCGCACTGGCACAGCCAATCACAATTTGTCAGCGTTAAGGTCGAGAAAGGCGATCGCCGCTTTGATAACCTTTAACCCAGCAGGTATTCTTGCAGGGCTTTCACCTCTAGGGGCTGGGATTGGAGGGAGCGCAGGGCTTCGACCGTGGCCTTAGCTCCGGCAATAGTGGTGATGATAGGCAGCTTGTAATCAAGGGCGGCGCGACGAATGGTGCGGCCATCACTTTGAGAATCTTCCCCGGAGGGGGTGTTGATGATGAACTGAATTTGTTCGTTTTTGATCCAGTCAACCACATGGGG
>JAAUTE010000234.1 GCA_012031815.1 Chloroflexaceae bacterium | reverse complement strand
CTCCTTCGCCGATTTTCCTCACTCTTGCGATTTTAGTCCTAGCATTAATCGGTTTTGTGACTGAAATCTTAGCCGCTGATTTTATTGCCATTATTGTGGCAGTTGCCCTCATGGTTACGGGTGTTGTTTCCCCAGAGCAAGGAATTTCTGGATTTGGTAACTCCGCCACCATTACGGTCATGGCTATGTTCATTTTGAGTGCGGGTATTACTCGTACAGGAGTCGTGCAAGTGGTGCGGGACTGGTTAGTAACCTGGGGTGGCAAAACCTCTAGGCAGCAAATTTTAGTCATGGGAGTTATTGTCGGCCCCATTTCAGCATTTATCAACAATACAGCGGTGGTTGCTGTCTTCTTGCCCCTGGTTGAAGAGTGGTGTCACAAGCAAAGGATTTCGGTTTCTAAACTGATGATGCCCCTGTCGTTTGTGACGATTTTGGGCGGCATGATCACGGTCATTGGTACTTCGACCAATATCTTGGCTAGCGGGCTTTCTCAACAGTTGGGCTATGGAGAATTTAGCCTTTTTCTCCTAGCGCCAGTGGGAATTTGGACTTTTTTCATTGGGTTAGGATTTTTAGCCTTCACTGCTCCTTGGCTGCTGCCAAACCGCAAACCCGCAGGCGATCGCACCAGTGAAGATTATGCCCTGAATGATTATGTGACAGAAGTTGTCGTCTCGCCCCGGTCAAATTTGATTGGTCAGACCCTGCGCCAGAGCGAATTGCAGCGAAAATTTGATTTTGACGTGTTGGAGATTATCCGCAACGATACCCGCTTTGCCCAACCCCTGGCGGACAAAGTTTTAGCGGCCGGAGATATTTTGCTGGTGCGGGGGGGCCGAGAAGACCTGCTGAAAATCAAGGACGAACGGGGCCTGGAAATTTTAGCGGACGTAAAGTTTGGCAATGTGGAAGCCGAGCTATCCTCCGGGGAGGAGCAAATTGGCGAGGTGCTAATTCTCTCCAATTCTCGCCTGGTGGGAGCGACTCTCAAGGATATTCGCTTCCGTCAGCGCTACAATGCCACGGTCATTGCCATTCGGCGGGGGCAAGAACTGGTGCGCGAGCGGCTGGGAAAGGTGCGTTTGCGGTTCGGCGACTTGCTGCTCCTGCAAGGGCCCCAGGAAAGCTTTATCGGTTTGCAAACCACGCGGGAATTGCTCGTACTGGAACAGCGGGAACGTCCTACCCTCCGCCAAGATAAAGCCTGGATTGCGGTGCGATCGCGGCTGGGGTAGTTCTGGTGGCGGCCCTAGACTGGCTGCCGATTTTGATCTCAGCCTTGGCGGGGCGTGGTCTTGATGGTGATTACGGGGTGCTTAAAACCGGGGGAAATCTACAGTGCGGTGCGTTGGGACGTGATTTTTCTCTTGGCAGGCTTAATTCCGCTGGGAATCGCCATGGAAAGCTCCGGAACGACAGAATGGGTGGTCAATCAAGTTTTAGGGGTGGGCGGCCAGCTTCCGAGCTACGTGCTGTTGTTATTTATCTATGTATTTACCTCGTTGCTAACCGAGATCATCTCTAATAATGCAGCGGTAGTCCTGCTTGTCCCCCTGGCGGCGGAATTAGCGGAAAGAGCGGGTTTAAACCCCCTGACTTTCATTCTGGCCGTGACCTTTGCGGCCTCCAATAGTTTTATGACCCCCATTGGCTATCAAACCAACACAATGGTTTACGGGCCGGGGGGCTACCGCTTCTGGGATTTTGTGCGGGTTGGCGGGCCGATGAATTTACTCATGGCCGTCGTGACGCCCCTGTTAATTACCTGGGTTTATGGCTTGCAAGCCCGTTAAACCCTGAAGGCAACAACTTGCTAAACTGCGAGTAAGTTTTTGGCAGGATCTGGGCGATGGCTTTTCGACAATTGCGCTTGCCTTCTCTGGTTTCTCCGGCCTTGGAACCAGAAATTGATTTATTTGACTACAGCTACAATGAGCCGGGCAGTTTGCCGGGAACCCTGACCATTGAAGCGGATGCCAGTCCTCCCGTCATTGACCTGATTGACTACCAGGCGAAGGGCGCGATTCGCCGTTCTCAGGTGACGCCCGCCGATTGTGCCCCCTATCTCGATACCGAATCGGTATCCTGGGTGGATGTGGCTGGGTTGGGCAATGAAGCCACCCTCCAGGAATTAGCCCAAACCTTTAAGCTCCATCCCCTGGTGCTGGAAGCGATCGCCAATGTGCCCCAGCGGCCGAAACTGGAAGACTACGAAGATCAACTAGTGATTATTGCCCAGATGGTGACCCTGGACGAGGAAAAGGGGCAGTTTTGGTTTGAGCAGGTGAGTTTTATTTTGGGAAAACACTATTTGCTGTCGGTACAGGAAGAGCCGGAGCGGGATTCCTTTGAGCCAGTAAGGGAGCGCATCCGCCAAAATAAAGGCATCATTCGCAGTCAAGGCCCGGATTATCTAGCCTATGCCCTTTGGGATGCCGTCATCGACGGTTATTTTCCGGTACTGGAAGCCCTGGGAGAGCGTTTAGAGGATCTAGAGGATGAAGTGGTGGTCAACCCCAGCCGGAAAACCCTCGGCAAAATCCATCAAATTCGGCGGGAATTGCTGGCTTTGCGCCGTGCTATTTGGCCGCAGCGGGATGCCATTAACCAATTGCTGCGGGATGGCAGTTTAATGGTTAGCCAGGAGGTGAATCGGTACCTGCGGGACTGCTATGACCATACCATCCAAATCATTGACGTGCTGGAAACCTACCGGGAATTGTCGTCGGGATTGATGGATGTGTATCTCTCGGCGGTGAATAATCGCATGAATGAAATCGTTAAGCTGCTGACGGTGATTTCCAGTATCTTTATCCCCTTAACCTTCATTGCCGGGGTTTATGGCATGAATTTTGAATATATGCCCGAATTGGCATGGCGGTGGGGCTATTTTGCCTGTTGGGGCTTCATGCTCTCGGTGGCGGGGGGACTGATTTTGGCGTTCTGGCGGCGGGGCTGGTTTTCTAACACCTCTTCTTTGACCTAGCGGTAACCGTTGAGTGTCTCTCCATCTGGCAAACTTGTGAAGAAGTTGTTCTCAATTTCCCCCTCTATGCTGATTGAGTTCACGGTGGCTGCGATCGCCAAAGAAGCAAGTATCAAGACCAATTTGGAGCAATTTCTGGTGGTGCTGTCGGTTTCCCTGACGGTGGCCACGGCTTCACGGATCTTTAGCTGGTTTCGGGCCATTCCCTACACCCTGCTCCTGGTGATTGTGGGATTGGGCTTATCTTTTATTGACGTGCGGCTGGTCAACCTGTCCCCGGAACTGATTTTGGAGATTTTTCTGCCGCCCCTGTTGTTTGAGGCTGCCTGGAATATCCGCTGGCGAGAGCTAAAGGCCAATTTAGTGCCGGTGGTGTTATTTGCCATTGTTGGGGTGATTATTTCCGTCTTGGGCACGGCCCTAGCCTTGAGTCAGTTTAGTGCCTTGTCTTTGCCGACGGCCCTGTTGGTGGGAGCTTGTCTCTCGGCGACCGATCCGGTTTCCGTGGTGGCCCTGTTTCGGGAGTTGGGAGCCAGCAAGCGCCTGACCACGATTATGGAAGGGGAAAGCCTGTTTAATGACGGTGTGGCGGTGGTGGCCTTCGTGTTACTGGTGGGGATTCCCCTGGGCATTGATGAATTTTCCCTGCCGGGAACGGTGGCGCGGTTCCTAGCTGTGGTGGGCATTGGCATGGGGATTGGCGGTTTAATTGGCTTTGGCATTTCTTACCTGACCCAACGCTTTGATCTGCCGTTGGTGGAACAGTCCCTAACTCTCGTGTCCGCCTATGGCACTTACCTGATCACCGAGGAATTGGGCGGGTCTGGGGTAATTGGTGTGGTGACCGTGGGAGCGATTTTGGGGAACTTTGGTTCTCGCATCGGCATGAATCCCCGCACCCGCCTCCTCGTCTCCGAGTTCTGGGATTTTCTGGCTTTCTTTGTCAATTCCATTGTTTTCCTGCTCATTGGCGACCAAATTCAATTTGCCAGCCTGGGCGACAGTTTGGGCTTAATTGCGATCGCCATTCTGGCGGTGTTGGGGACGCGACTGGTGGGGATTTTCGGGTTGGGGGCCCTTAGCAACTGGGTGAGCAACAGCGATCTCAATTACCGGGAGCAGACCATTCTCTGGTGGGGCGGCCTGCGGGGGTCGGTGGCCATTGCCCTGGCCTTGAGCGTGCCTGTGGTGCTGAGCGATCGCCAGGAAATCATCGACATTGTGTTTGGGGTGGTGCTGTTCACCTTGTTGGTGCAGGGCTTAAGCACCCAATTTTTGCTAGAGAAACTGGATTTAATCGGCGACCAACCCTTGCGCCAGGAATACTCAGAATTGCTAGCCCGCCGGACGGCCCTCAAGCGGGTGCTGGACTATCTCAAAACCCTGGATGACGCTCCCGAAGTAGACCCTGAGTTTTATCGCTACGAGCAGGAATTGGTCAAGGGCCAACTGGCCAGCCTCGAGGAAACCATCGCCCAGCAGCAGCGGCAATATCCTCAACTGCGATCGCTGGATATGGAGCAACTGCGGGAGCGCCTGCTGGACATTGAAGCCGACACCTATGCCGAGATGATTCGCGCGGGCCGCCTCAGCAAAGACCTCTCGCCCCTCCTCCAACAAATTCTGGCCGCAGCCTCGGAGCCTGAAGCCAACTAACTCAAGCCGTTTCAGGCAGCTCCAAACCAAAGACGCGGGCAAAGGCTTTTTGCACCTTGTAGCCGGTGTCGATGGCTTCCAGGGGGTCTTTCCGCAAGCGGTGGCGCAGGCAGAGGGTAATCACCCGGCGAATATCTTCGGCGCTCACTTCAGTGCGGTTTTCAAAGGAGGTTAAGGCTTTGGCGGCCCGGTTGGTGACAATATCGCCCCGCAGTCCGTCCACGTCTAGCTCCGAGCAAACCTCCGAGATTTTGACCCGGTAATCGTAGTCGATATGAACCTGGGGCAGCCGCTCCCGTGCCTGGACGAGGCGCTGCTGCAATTCTTCCTGGGCCGGGCGGTATTTTTCGTAGAATCCCTGGGGGTCGCCATCGAAGTCGGCTCGCTGTTCCACGATTTGTACCCGCAGCACTGGCTCTTTAACGGTGTGGATCTCGGCGTGCATCCCGAAGCGATCCAACAATTGGGGCCGCAGTTCCCCTTCCTCTGGGTTGCCGGAGCCGACCAAAACAAAGCGGGCCGGGTGGCGGATGGAGATGCCTTCCCGCTCGACGGTGTTCCAACCACTGGCTGCCGAATCCAGCAGCACGTCTACCAGGTGGTCATCTAGCAGGTTTACTTCATCCACGTAGAGAATACCGCGATTGGCTTTGGCCAGCAGTCCGGGTTCAAAGGCTTTCACCCCTTCCGAGAGGGCTTTTTCAATGTCAATGGTGCCGCAAACCCGGTCTTCCGTTGCGCCCAGGGGCAGGTCAACCATCGTGACTTTCTTGAAGGCGGTCGGGAGGGACACACCACTGTCCAATTGTTGCCGCACCGAGTCGCTCATGACATCGGGGTCGGAGGGGTCGCTGTTGAAGGGGTCGCCGGCCACAATTGCAATTTCTGGGAGCAGATCGGCAAGGGCACGAATGGTGGTGGACTTTCCCGTACCGCGATCGCCCATAATCATGACGCCGCCGATTTTGGGATCGATCACATTGAGGAGCAGGGCCAGTTTCATTTCTTCTTGACCGACGATGGCCGTGAAGGGAAAAACGCGGCGGGTTTGGGGAGGGGCTTGAACAGTGAGAGACATTAGGAATTTAGTAACAATTAGCAGGAATTAAATCGGGTTTAATTATAGGCAATATTGACTATTGTGCCATAGGGGGCTGGGGCTTGTTTCGGGGAGCGGGAACCACGATGTAGCCTTCCTGGCCATTGCCCAAGACCCAGTTGCGATCGCGGCCCCAGTACCACCAGTGGGCGGCAACATAGGCACAGATTAGGCTATCGAGCTGGTCTTCTAAGGCTTTCAGGTCGCGACCCGTGCCGTTTTGCAAGGGAGCGATTGCAAGTTTGGGGAGGATGAGGGATGGCTCCAGGGTGGGGAGGACAGTGGTGATGTCAGTTGAGTGTAGCTTGGCCAATTCGCA
>JAAUTE010000024.1 GCA_012031815.1 Chloroflexaceae bacterium | reverse complement strand
GATCGATCGCGAAGGTCGCACCGTTAGCGATGGCCCCGAAGTCATTATCGTGGACGATCGCCAAAATCCTCGCTAGATCTTCTTGTCTGACAGCAAAGTCCATTAATTTAATCCCCAGTCTGTCATCCAACAGGCGGGGATATTTACTACAAAAAACTAGAGGCACAATTGAAGCAGATCCGCGTTAATCCCTGGAGCTAATCCTTATGGCCAGCCATCAAGCAACACGCCGCCAGTTCTTAGTTACCAGCACGGCTGTAGCCGTAAGTGTTATCGGCAGCTCGGCCTGCCAGCAACTGACCAGCAACACAGAACGTCCTGCCCACAGCCAAACCCCTCCCATCCCCGCACCTAGGCGTAGCCGCTCTGCAAAAGCATCGCCCCAACCCATGCCGGAGCGGGTCTTGGGCCGTACCAATATCACCGTTCCCGTTTTGGGTTTAGGGGGAGCCGCTTCGCCCCTATCTCGCCCTAATGAAGAAAAACAGGCATTAGCCCTAATTGAACAGGCTTTTTCCCTAGGCGTGCGCTATTTTGATACCGCTGCCAACTACGGGCCTAGCGAAGAACGCCTCGGCAAAATTTTGCCTCCCCATCGCGCGGAAATCTTTCTAGCCACCAAAACCAGCGCTAGGGACTACGACAGAGCCTGGCAGGAACTGGAAACCTCTCTCAAACGCCTAAAAACCGACAAAATCGACCTCTGGCAGTTCCACGCCCTCAGCTACGATTGGGACTTAGACACGATTCTGGGTGAGCCAAGAGGAGCAATCCGAGCCGCCAGGGAAGCCAAGGAACAGGGATTAATCCGTTTTGTGGGCATTACCGGCCACCACAGCCCAGAAATCATCGTTAAAGGCTTAAAGCGCTATCCCTTCGACACAGCCCTTGTTCCCATTAACGCCGCCGACAAGCACACCCCCCGCTCTTTCATCAAAGAAGTCCTGCCCGTCGCCCAGCAGAACAATACGGGCATCATTGCCATGAAAGTCCCCGCTTACGGACGCTTGTTTAACCCGGCGTCCTTGAGGGCATGCACCAAGCCCTGGGCTACAGCCTCTCCCAAAGCGGCGTTCACTGTTGCATCATTGCTGCCGACACCCCCGCCCAGCTCCAGGAAAATGTCCTCGCCGCCCAAGCCTTCCAACCCCTGCCCCCGGCTGCGATCGCCGCCATGGAACAGCGCACTGCTGCGGTTTGGCAAGAAAACAGTTTCTTTCGCCAGTGGACTTAAGGGAAATTGAGCGGGAACTTCTGGGAAAAATTCGCCATTAAGCTGATGACAGTTGCCAAATTCTAGAAATTTCTACCGGAGAGTAGGTCTAAAAATCAATCTTAAGAGCCTGTTAGGACGGCGGACAGGTCGGAATAATAGGAGAACTCTCGATTAATCCTGACTCCCCCTATTTCGCCACCATGACCCGCACCGCCTGCCTCATCTACAATCCCAAGTCCGGTCAGAGCGATCGCCAAACGACTGCCCAAGAGTTGGCCAAAATTGAAGCCATCCTTTCAGAAAAGCTGGAATTAGAGGTTCAAAAAACCTCAGAGGACGTGGGAGCCGACCTTTTAGCACAGCAGGCCATCCAGCGGGGTGTCAACAGCTTAATCGTGGCGGGGGGGGACGGAACCGTCTCGGCGGTCGTTGCAGCGGCCGCAGGAACCGACATCCCGGTGGGCGTCATTGCCCGGGGAACAGCCAACGCCTTTGCGGTTGCCCTGGGGATTCCCACCGACCTTGAGGGAGCTTGCCAGACGATTTTGGACGGACATACCTGGAAAATTGACGCTGCCCGCTGTAACGGCCGGCCCATGGCCCTCCTGGCTGGAATTGGCTTTGAGGCCGAAACCATTGAAGAAACTAACCGTCAAGCCAAACACCGCTGGGGTATTTTTGCCTATATTTTCACTGCCTTCAAAAAACTCTCTGATTTTAAGCCTTTTACCGTAGAAATTATCACCGATACCCAAATTATCCGCAGTTATAGCGCTCGCGCCGTCACCATCGCCAATGCCGCTCCACCAACCTCTGTCCTCGCCCACGGCCCCGCAGGCATTATTTATGACGATGGTTTACTGGATGTGACCCTGGTTGCTCCCAAAAACTGGATTAATTCCCTACTGGCTTCCTATCACTTATTTTTTACCGCTCTCCAGGAAAAAGCGGCTGAACGCCCTGATGTCGGCTATTTAAGGGCTAAAAAGCTGCGCGTCCTGACCGATACTCCCCAAGAAGTGGTCGTGGATGGAGAGTTGTTTGGCACGACACCGCTGGTTGCGGAATGTATTCCCGGCGGGTTAACAATATTTATGCCCCTGCGATCGCTCCAGGATCGGAGCCACGTCCGCCCAGCTCGCAATCGATTGCTTTTACGATTGTTTCCGGGTTTAGGAAAGTCCTAATTAATCCCAAAAAGACCGGGTCGCCATTGACAACCCAGTCTCAGGGGCAATCTAGAAAAAAGAAAAAGGGACTGCATCAACCGCCCTTTGAAGGCACACCTTAGAGCGGGGTGGATGGAAAAAATTGAGGCGTTTGGGAATTAGCACCGGGAACAGAATTCGTGGGAAAAGTAAGGTCTGGCAGAGGATTGGCAGGGGGATTAACACCAGGAGCAGGACTGGTCGGGGGATTAACACCAGGAACAACAGGATTGGTTGGAGAATTGACCCCAGGCTCCGTAGTGGTATTGTTGTGGGAATTACTCAAATAATAATGCCCCAGGGGTTTGCCTTGATAAGTTCGGCGCGTAAATTGCCAGCCCGGATTGAGCGTTAACTTAATAAATTTCCCCTCCTCAAAACCATTGCTTCTGCCAACCACAATTTCGGGTAAGTTAGAAACGCCCCGTGGTGTCGCCAGTAACACTAAATTCCCATTATTTTTGACAATTCTTAAAATATAGTCTAAGCCCAGGTCTTGACCATCAATGCGAATGGAATAGCCATTGCTATCGGTGCTGCGCCGACAGTGACCCGTAAAATCAAAGGTTCTCAACAATGGCTCCACCGTAACGGGGCTGCTGCCAGATTCTTGCCAACAGGTTTGCTGTCCGGGAATCTGCTCAATAACTAATAAGTTGTACTGCCGATTGTCCGGATCTCCATAGGGTTCAGCAACAGCAGTCACTTGACTCTGTTCAACGGGTTCTTCCTCAAAAAGACCAGCTTGAGCGGGGTCGGTTGGAACAAGACTAACCAAAATTGCACTTGCTAGCGCGGCTAATTTCACGGAAAAAAATTGCATCGGTTCTCCCCAAAAATTCAAACTCAAGTTAATGTTAGTAACAAAAATAACGCCATTCCTCTATCAGAGCGGGGACGTTTAAGATTTTCAAAACCAAAGGACGGCAGCAAACAGCCAAGAGTTGCCGCCTTGATGAAAACTCAACCAGTTATTTAACCGTCTAAGACTTTTCTGCAACCGCTGCTACTAGGGTTAAGGCAGCAATGGGGGCGGTTATCGCCCGCAGAATTCGACGCCCTAAAGTCACTGGCTGAAATCCGACTGCGATCGCCCCTTGAATTTCTCGCTCACTCCAGCCGCCTTCGGGGCCGGTGGCAATGGTGGCATCTTGACCCGGCTCTAGCACAGCCAATAGGTGAGGTGCATTGTGGCGAGCAACGCAAATATAACGCGCGGCTGATGAGGGTTTAAGTGCTGCCAGGACAGCTAAGAAATCGTCAGGCAGGCCAATGTGAGGGACGATGGCGCGCTCGCATTGCTCGGCAGCTTCTTGGGCGATTTTTTGCCAGCGTTGGTGGCGATTGGCGCTCGGTTTTAGCAAAGTGCGATCGCTAATAATCGGCTGAAGCGCTGTCACCCCCAGTTCCGTACAACAGCGCACAATGTCTTCAAAACCGCTGCCCTTGGGTAGGGCTACCAGAAGCTGCACCGCAATGGGGAGTTCGGTGGCGATCGCCAAAGCTTCCAGTAATCTCGCTCCGGTTGGAGTCAATTGAGCCATCCGCGCTGCTCCCCGGCCATCCAGGGCAACAAAGCGATCGCCGACTTGCAAGCGCAACACCCGCTGGAGATAGTGGGCTTGCTCTAAACTCAGGACAAACTCCTGCTGCTGCCATTGGGCGAGATCGATTACCAAGCGATAGGCCAAAGCTGCCCTCCTAAATCCGTCCATTTACCCAGGGCGATCGCGGTTTGGGAAAAATTCAATCTCCCCCCTTCGTCATGCCAACTCGCCGCCTAAACCTGACACCTCCCCAAGGAAACCTGGTGGGTTGCCAAAGAGACCTGGTGGGTTGCCAAGGAAACTTAACATCCCTCCGATTCGCCTTAGCATTTCCCCCGTTTAGAACAATCTTCATGGGGGCCAACCGCCTCCATAGCCGCCTCTAAAGCCAGACTAACGTGCGTCCAATGAGTCCCCCCCTGACAAAAAACAACATAGGGTTCCCGCAGCGGCCCGTCCGCCGAAAATTCCGAGGTACTGCCATCGATAAAGGTTCCGCCCGCCATCACCAGTTGGCTCTCATAGCCCGGCATCGGCCCCGGAACCGGGTCGAGATAGGAATCCACCGGAGAGTTGCGCTGAATCGCCCGACAGAAGGCAATCAACTTCTCCGACGACCCCAGGCGAATCGCTTGAATCACATCTCGGCGCGGCACCAAAGGCGGCGGATTCACCGCATAGCCCAACTGCTCGAACACATAGGCAATTAAATGGCTGCCCTTGACCGCTTCCGCCACCATCTGCGGCGCGAGGAACAGCCCTTGAAACAGAAGTCGATTTTGCCCAAAGGTTGCCCCGCCAGAACGACCAATGCCGGGGGCTGTGAGGCGGCAGCAAGCCAGCTCCACCAGATCTGCCCGCCCGGCCAAATAGCCCCCAGCGGTAACAAGGGTTCCCCCCGGATTTTTAATCAGCGACCCAGCCATCAAATCCACTCCCACTGCCGTCGGTTCCGCCGTTTCGATAAACTCTCCGTAGCAATTGTCCACAAAACAGACCGTTTCGGGATTTTGCTGCTTAACGAGCCGGACAACCTCGGCAATCTCGGCCACAGATAAACTCTGCCGCCAGGAATAACCACAGGAACGCTGAATTAAAGCAAGTCGCGTCTTTTTAGTGACTCCGACGCCCAATGCCTCCCAATTAAGTCCTCCTTCGTCAGTGAGAGGGATTTGACGATAGGCAATGTTAAAGTCAGCAAGGGAACCTTGGGCGCGATCGCGCAAACCAATGGTCGGTTCGAGGGTATCGTAGGGGGAACCTGCCACCGCGAGCAACTCGTCACCAGGGCGCAGCACCCCAAACAAGGCACAGGCAATGGCATGGGTACCAGACACCAACTGGACGCGCACCGCCGCTGCCTCAGCTCCTACGATTTGGGCAAAAAACGCGATCGAGGGTTTCCCGCCCCAGATCGTCGTGACCATAGCCGCTAACGCTACTGAAATGCTGTGTGCCCACTCGATGCTCCCGGTAAGCTGCCAGAATTTTTTGCAGGTGGTGCTTGACCTGGCGATCGATTTCCGAAAAAATCGGGGATAGTGCTTTTTCTGCCGCTGCTAGCAGTTGAGTGCTGTTCATGAGAGACTGGAGACAAAATTTTGGCAATGATCATTCTTAGAAAAACCAAAGTTTTTCTCGTCAGCAAAACCGGTAGATATTTTAACCTACCTCAACAACCACAAAGCGTTAGTTTTTACATGAGCGTTGCGACATCGACCCAAAAATTACCCATCGATTGGATAGTTGTTTCTTATCTAGTCATAGTTCACTCAGTTGCTCTATTAGGGTTTTTACCCGGCAATTTTAGCTGGCAAGCCCTGGGAATCGCGCTATTCCTGCACTGGGTAACCGGGGGACTGGGCATCACCCTGGGCTTTCACCGGCTCATGGCCCATCGGAGTTTTCAAACCCCCAAGTGGTTGGAATACTTCTTATTTTTCTGCGGAGCGCTTTCCTGTCAGGGCAGCCCCATCGACTGGATTGGACTGCACCGGATTCACCATAAGTACTCTGACCTGGAAACCGATCCCCACGATTCCAACCGGGGATTTTGGTGGAGTCATATTGGCTGGATGATGCACAATTTGCAGCCAGGGACGGATGTAACGCGCTACACCCAAGACATGGTAAACGATCCCGTATTTCGCTTCATTGATCAGTTTTACCTCCCAATTCAGGGTTTGTTAGGGCTGCTGCTTTTTTGGCTGGGCGGCTGGCCGTGGTTTAATTTGGGGGGTTTTCGTGCGCCTCGTGCTGGTTTTTCACTGTACTTGGTTTGTTAATAGTGCTACTCACAAGTTTGGCTATCGCAGCCACGAATCGGGGGATAACTCTCGCAACTGCTGGTGGGTCGCCCTGCTAACCTACGGTGAAGGCTGGCACAATAACCACCATGCTTACCAGTATTCAGCGCGTCACGGATTGACCTGGTGGGAAGTAGACGTGACCTGGATGACCATTTGCCTGCTGCAATGGCTAGGTTTGGCGAAAAATATCAAGTTGCCGCCTCAAGCTTCCCCTTCTTCGAGCTAAATCTCCTAAAACACCTGAAAAAGCTCTTTTATTAGATTTCTAGACGCTCAACGCGGTCTCTCACTTTGCGAATGGTTTGGGGAAGAACGCCGACCAGTAGGGCAAAGACCTCATCGGGAAGTTGGGAGATAGTTTGGGCGTCAAACCAATGCTCAAACTGATTGAGAATGACCTGGGCCCGCTCAATGGCAAGGGGATTATCGGTGATTTGTTTGGCTAGTCGCACCCACTGCCGCCGCAGCAAGTAGGCATTCACTTTTTCTTGGGGCGTGGTAACTGGAGATAGGGCTAGGTTGCCAACCGTAATAATGTCCACCACATTGAGATCGAACCAACTGCCGACGGCGGCTCCCGGCCCGGCAAATTCGGCGTAGTAAGATTTACAAAGAATTAGCCCATTTTGCGCCGGGCATTCACCATGAAAAGTTCTCCCGCCCGCAGGCGATCGCAAATTTCAAGGGAGGAGTAGCCGCCATCTTGGGCAGATTCGGGAGTAACTGGGTGCATGGAGGAGTCAGTAGCCTATAGCCGGGGGTCTCTCCTGGAAAGGGATAATTTAGTCTGGCTAGAAGTTAGGGCTTTTGTTAGAAACAAGCGCCTGGGTTGGTTAAATAGCCAATGGCCCAGATAAGGCTCCACCAGCTCCAGAGCATAACCACTGGAGAAGTAAAGCTGTTTGGCGGGCTGATTGTTTTCCAGGACATGCAGGCACAAAACGGTAAATCCCCACTCAAGGGCAATTTGATCGCACTTGAGCAGCAGCTTGCGGGCTACGCCTTGCCGGCGATAGTCCCCGGCTACTACTAAGTTAGAAATGTACAAAGATTGAGGATGGGTTTTTCCCCAAGGACAACTGGGGCGCAGGGCAATTTCCACGGTTCCCACAATGCGATCGCCACCAGCGGCAGGCAAACTAGCCACTAAGCAAGTATGAAACGGGGAACTTGACCCCAAACGGTGGCGCAAATCCTCATAAATTCCCAACTTCAGCAGGGGATATAGCCAGACCAGCCAACCCGAAGTCGGATGGAAACCGCGAGTTAAAACCTCCGCTAAGCCTCTCAAGTCCCGAAACTGAGCCGGACGAATCACAACTGACACCCGATCGGCCTCTCCCTCAGACAAAACCGATGGCTGAGAAAGTAGCGAAGATGAAATACAAGAGTCCACAACCGCTCTAACCGTAAAATTAATCAAGCTTTTCCCCAAGATAGCAAAAGGGAAGTCTGATGAGCTGTTGCAATTGCGGGTTGACTGCCCCTTGACTGAAATTACCTTCACTGCAATCCCCAGTAACTAAAAAGGCTGAGAGTAACCCTGATTTTCGGGATTTACCCGAAATAAGCAGTGAAAAGCCAATATATAGCCAATATATTCCGGGATTTTCCCAGGGGTTAGGGTTTGAGGTAGTTGCAGGGGGATGTTTGTCCGAGATGGAGAAGCTAAACAAGACAATTTAGGGATTTTTGGGGTTGGTAGCTGAATTAATTGAGCTTTACGCCACTTTAGCCCCAGAGAGTTTCTACAGACTTAGCGATCGCCAAAAAAACAGGTCATCTTAATTTCTTCTTTAGGAGGAAAAGGAAGACTTCAAGATAAGGTTGAAGGTGAACCAACCCTATTGAGTGAGCAAAGCCAGCAGATATGAGCACCAGAAACTTTGGCGTAATTGGTTTAGCGGTGATGGGAGAAAACCTAGCACTCAATGTAGAGAGTCGAGGTTTTCCCATTGCGGTTTACAACCGTACGAGCGCAACAACCGAAACTTTCATGGAAGAACGGGCCCAAGGCAAAGATGTTAAAGCGGCCTATTCAATAGAAGAATTTGTCAAAACCCTGGAGCGGCCCCGTCAAATTTTGGTGATGGTTAAAGCGGGTAAGCCAGTAGATGCAGTCATTGAGCAACTCAAACCCTACTTAGAAGCAGGGGATTTAATTATTGATGGAGGGAATTCCCTTTACAACGATACCGAGCGGCGTACCCAAGAACTTGAGGCAGTAGGCTTAGGATTTATGGGCATGGGCGTCAGCGGTGGGGAAGAGGGCGCGCTCAATGGCCCAAGTTTGATGCCGGGGGGTACAAAAGATGCTTACCACAAAGTTGAGCCAATTTTGACCAAAATTGCAGCTCAAGTCGATGACGGCCCCTGCGTAACTTTCATTGGCCCCGGCGGCTCCGGTCACTACGTGAAAATGGTTCACAACGGCATTGAGTATGGCGACATGCAGCTAATTGCCGAGGCTTACGACCTGCTCAAAAATGCCTTGGGACTCAACAATCAACAGCTCTACAAGATTTTTTCCGAGTGGAATACAACGGACGAGCTGAATTCTTTCCTGATTGAAATTACAGCAGATATCTTTAAGTACAAAGAACCAGGAACAGATGACTATTTGCTTGACTTCATTTTAGATTCAGCAGGACAGAAAGGAACCGGACGCTGGACGGTTGTCAGTTCTTTGGAATTAGGGGTTCCCATTCCCACAATTTATGCTGCTGTTAATGCCCGTGTTATTTCTTCTTATAAAGAGGAACGGATTAATGCGGCTAAGGAACTGGGCAACGCAACCAAATCCTATGACGGTGATGTTGATTCCTTTGTCAACAAAGTTCGAGACGCTCTTTACTGCTCAAAAATGTGTTCCTATGCCCAGGGTATGGCACTAATGGCAGCAGCTTCTAAAGAGTTTAATTACAACTTAAACCTCTCAGAAATCGCTCGCATCTGGAAAGGTGGCTGTATCATTCGGGCTGGGTTCCTCGACAAGATCAAACATGCTTTCTTAGAAAATCCCCAGCTTCCTAATTTATTGCTGGCACCAGAATTCAAGCAAACGATTTTGGATCGGCAAGAGTCATGGCGCGACGTCTTATCGGTCTCAAATCGCTTGGGAATTTCTGTTCCCGCATTTAGCGCTTCCCTGGATTATTTCGATGCCTACCGGCGCGATCGCCTGCCGCAAAACCTAACACAAGCTCAGCGAGATTACTTCGGAGCACATACCTACGAACGGGTTGATAAGCCGAGAAATGAATTTTTCCATGCGGAATGGACAGGCAGCAATTAAGCAACAAATCTCCAGAAGAAACTAGTTTACATACAAAATTGGGGTGGGATAACCTGCCCTATTTTTTAAGTTTTTCAGCTACTGAAGAATCACCCGGAGGATAGAAAGGAAATAATGAAGGCAACTAATGGTGCTGACAGGGCAATGAAAGCAATAATAATAATCTCTAAAGCACCAAGGCGAAAATTATTTTTAGTTTTCTTTTGAATGCGCTTTTGTTGGGAAAGAAGCTCTTTCTTTTTTTGATGGACAAGTTTTTGCTTTTGCTGCTGAATGCTTTTACTTCGTTTACGGCAAGCAGCCATTTGCTCTTGACGTAGTTTAACTTGCTTCTTGACTAGCTGTCGCTTTTGGCGGTGGGCTAATTTAGCTTGACGCTTAGCAGCATTGGCTGGATCTTTAGAGCCGAAAGGAAAAATCATTACGGTAAATCAGGAGAAGGGCTGTCTTCATAACCAAACGAGAATGGCTTGCTCAGCTCAATTAGGCCGCTATGGAATCAATTTAGCTTCTACTGGTGTCCTTGTCGAGAGGAGAGAGAAGGGAACAAATTTACGAATAGAACCCGTCTTAGCCCGTAAATTCTCTAAAAAGGCGACAACACTTTGGTTAAGATTAGATTTATCAAAGCACAACCCGGGCCGAGGACGCTGGAAAATGTTCTAAAATTACTTGAAAACTCACCAGAAGGCCTAACAATTCACCAGCTTCACCGCGAGCTTAATCGACCTGTCTCAATGATACAACACTGCCTCAAATCTCTACTTGTAGACAGAAAAATTCTAATTCGCTTCGACGAGAACCAACTCCAGCCTCTTTATTATCCCGCTGACATTAGTAATCCAGCTCCAGAATCCTGAAAAGTCGAAAACCAGCAAATTTAAACCACTTTTTTGGAGTTTTGTAAAAATACAATAAGCTATGGTGAGATTTTTCCATTGGCGATCGCTTATTTTGACAAGCATAAAAGTTAATTACTTCCGAGGTCTAGCAGAAGTTCTCAAATACCTGTAGAATAATTTAAATCCGTCAAAATCTGTTTAATCTGTCAATATTCTAGACCATCTTTCTTGAAGTTTTATGAATCCTGACGATTCAACGCCACTAAGCCTAGATGAAGCTGTCAATATCCTGAAGCAGTATAATTGTATTGTAGTCAAAAACCCTAGCTCTTGGGAAGAAAAAAAACGACTTCAAAAAGCATTACTGCTAGTCTCTAAAGCTTCGAATTGTGAGAATTTAGGAATTTGTGCTGACAACGCAGCTCAAGGATACGCAACCCTGGCTGAGTATCTCCAAGCCCTTGGCTATGACATTGATCTAGAAAACCTAGACATATCAGACGAAAATAGTCCCGTCTACATTAAGTTTAATGGTAAAACCATGTCCTACTATTTAGATGATTATACAGGATCTTATCGTGGTGTTTTAGTTTTCTATCAGTCCGACGATCCCAAGGTTGTCGGCACTTATGGCCACTTTCCTATTAACTTATTTAGTCAGTTCTAAATGAATTAATATATTGTATCGGTTGCTTTAAGTGATTAGGCGCAATAAATTTAAAAATAACCTAAACCCCCCAGCTCCCTTCCCTAGGAGGGCGGGGGGAACAATTTTTGAGGTTTCTCCCCTCTCCTTGTAGGAGAGAGGTCAGGGGAGAGGTTTGTGGAATTAATTTTACCCGCCTACTTAAAATAGAGTTTTTCCGCGACGACAGTTCTGATGAAATTATAGAGAACAAGGCTGGCTTGGCAGAGTAGATCCGATAAATCCCTGCTTTTTGTCAGCTTTTTTATCGCCAAAGCAACTATATTTTCTTATAATTTCTATAAAGAATAAACAAACAAAACTATGATTCAACAAAATAGATATTAAAAATCTGGCTGAACGCGATTTTAATATCTTGACGAACCTGTTCTAGGGTTATTTCAGGCATAAATTGAGATAGGCTACCTACGGGTTTATCTCGGATACCGCAGGGAACAATCCGCTCAAATCCAGCAAGATCAGGACAGACATTAACAGAAAAACCATGCATCGTCACCCAACGACGAGCCTTAATTCCAATCGCAGCAATCTTATGGCCTGCTACCCAAACACCAGTCAATCCGGCTAGGCGATCGCCGGGCAACCCGTAATTACGAACAACCTGAATAACAACTTCCTCTAACTGGCGCAGATACCAGTGTAAATCTGTTCGATACCGGCGCAAATTCAGAATTGGATAGCCCACTAACTGACCGGGACAATGATAAGTGACTTCACCGCCCCGTTCCACTCGATATAGTTCCCAATCACTTTGAGCAGCAGAAAACTTGACAAATTCGGGATTAGCTCCTGTTCCAAGGGTATAAACCGGCGGATGTTCCAGGAGCAGCAAAGCGTCAGGGAGATGGGGACAATCTAAGCGTTCGCCAACTAAGCGATGTTGGTGTTCCCAAGCAAGTTGATAGGGAACAATGCCTTGATTAAAGAGGAAACAAGGCTGTTTTGGGCGATCGCAGGAAGAGTTTATGTCAAGAAATGTCAAGGGATGCAAAAGAAAATAAAAAAAATTCTCTGGTTTCTGTTCTCTAGAACACACGGTGATAGGCTAAGGGTATAGAATTGTCTAACAAGCAAAGAGAAAAGGAGAACTGACGATTCAGCTTGCTCTCGCAGAAAGAAAGAGATAACTCACGCTAATATTAGGCAAGAGAGGTTCTTTGTTAGATGAACCACCGCAAATTTAAACCCCATAGTCTTAGACTATTCTACGTTAGGACGATTCTAAGATAGCCATAGGATTGAGCAATTTTAAGATAAAGCAACCGCTAACTGGGGAGATACCCGAATTCCTGTCCAACTAGCGATCGGGAATGTCCCTACTACCAAAACGCTTTCAGCATAGTTGGTTAACTTTTTGCATCTTAAAAAAGCTCGATTTAATTCCAGGCTATCAAGTCTAGCTAAGTTCTAGCTTGTACATTCACCTAAGAACACAGTAGTGGATGGAGTACTAAGTATGAAGCTTTTGATCCAGGGCAATAATATCACAGTTACCGATGCTATTCACGAGTACGTTGAGCAGAAATTGGAAAAAGCCGTCAAGCATTTTGCTAACATTACTACCAAAGTTGATGTGCATTTATCAGTGATTCGTAACGATCGCGTCAGCGAGAAACACAAAGCAGAAGTAACTGTTTATGCAAACGGGACAGTCATTCGGGCACAGGAAGGTAGTGAAAATCTGTATGCCAGTATTGATTTAGTCTCGGATAAAATTGCCCGCCAGCTTCGCAAATATAAGGAGAAAAAGCTTTACCAGAAAACCCATGCTCAACCCAAAACAGCAGCAATCGTTTCAGAGGATCCTGTAGAAGCTAGTTTGATTGGCAACCGAACTGTAAAATTACCTGACGAAGTGGTTCGAATGAAGTATTTTACGATGCCACCAATGTCCATTGAGGAAGCCAAGGAACAATTACAGCTAGTCGATCATGATTTTTACGTTTTTCGCAATCGGGATACCAACGAGATTAATGTTATCTATCTCCGCAACCACGGCGGCTATGGGGTAATTCAGCCCCGCTTGGACAATGGGAATAACGGTCGTGCTAACGGCAATCATTAATTTCTAGTTTGGGCAAGATTCGATCAATGCCGATAGGATGGGGAAGTATTGAGTTACTTCCTCATTTACTATTTATTTTAGCCATACAGTAAAACAAGCTTTAAAAAGCACTTACAATTAATATTAAGCACAGTTGCGACAATAAATTAGTAAAAATCCAAAAACAGCTTAACCTTGACTTCAATCACAAAAACATGGGTGAGATTGAAAAGTTTACTGGCGTTCGCATTGCTATCATGACAGTTTCTGACACCAGAACTGAAGAAACTGATAAATCAGGTCAATATTTGATGGAAAGTATCAAGGCCGCTGGCCATTACCTTGTCGAAAAGATCATTGTTCCCGACGACATCTACAAAATCCGGGCAGTAATCTCTCGTTGGATTGTCGATCCAGATATAGAAGTCGCGATTACAACAGGGGGAACGGGGCTGACAGGGCGTGACGGTACACCAGAGGCGATTAAACCGTTGTTAGATAAGGAAATTAAAGGATTTGGCGAGTTATTTCGCATGATTTCCTACGAGGAGATTAAAACCTCGACGATTCAATCTCGTGCCCTAGCCGGTGTTGCTAACGGGACTTATATTTTCTGTTTGCCGGGATCTTCTGGCGCTTGTCGCACAGGTTGGGAGAAAATCCTCAAGGATCAATTAGATTACCGCCATCGTCCTTGCAATTTCGTAGAATTGATGCCACGCTTGTTAGAAAAATAATTTTATTTCTTTAACACAGATTCAGCAAAAAAGTCAAGAAATTGAAACTGCGATCGCTGACCACTATAAAGATCTAATAGCGTTAAGCGATCGCACTTGAAGACTTAGTTTGCTAACACATGACGAACAAAATTGGCAAGGTCTATTTGGTTGGGGCTGGGCCAGGCAACATTGCTTATTTAACGCTGCGAGCAAGGGATTTACTGGCGTTAGCTGAGGTTATTGTCTATGATGCCTTAGTAAACCCAGATTTTCTCCCATTTATATCGCGCGATTGTGCATTACTCAATGTTGGCAAGCGTGGCGGTGAAGCCAGCACGCCCCAAGCAGAAATTAATCAACTTCTTGTCGATCTATGTCAGCAGGGAAAACTGGTTATCAGGCTTAAAAGCGGCGATCCGTCGATCTTTGGTCGCATTAATCCCGAAATACAGGCACTCAAAATAGCTAATTGTCCTTTTGAACTTGTTCCTGGCATCTCCTCCGCGATCGCCGCGCCTTTGCTGGCTGGAATTCCGCTTACCGATAAAGACCTCAGCCGAAGCTTTACCGTTCTCAGTGCCCATGCCCCAGAAATTTTAGATTGGGAAGCGCTAGCAAGGCTAGATACCCTAGTGATTCTGATGGCAGGTCGTTCTCTACCAGAGATTGTGGAGCAGCTTCAGCAACAGGGACGAACAGACCCCGTGGCAGTCATTCGTAACGCCAGTCGCCCCGACCAGGAGGCTTGGTTTGGTACCCTAGCAAATATCGTTGAACAAACCGTAGGTGTTTCCCTCTCTCCTGCCGTTATCGTTGTGGGTAAGGTTGTGGAACTAGGCTGGTCATTTTCTCAAAATCCATCTGCTAATCTGCCGTTAGCGGGCAAAACTATTTTAATTACTCGCGCTGCCGACCAATCTAGCCAATTTAGTCAACTTCTCCAGGCCCAAGGTGCAATCACTATTGAAATGCCTGCTTTAGAAATTACGCCTCCCTCCAGTTGGGAAGCCTTAGATACGGTGATCGCCAATTTAGCCAGTTTTGATTGGCTAATTCTCACTTCTGGCAATGGAGCTAACTTTTTCTTTGAACGTTTGCAAGCACTGGGTAAAGATGCTCGCGCACTGGCAGGGATTAAAATCGCAGTAGTTGGCAAAAAAACGGCAGCTACCCTTAAAAAACGAGGAATTAACCCTGACTTTATTCCTCCTGATTTCATTGCCGATTCCCTAGTAGCAACTTTTCCTGAATTGCTTAGCTCCCAAAAAATCTTGTTTCCCCGCGTTGAAAGTGGCGGCAGAGAAGTCCTGGTCAAGGAATTAACCGCACAGGGCGCTGGGGTGATAGAAGTCGCCGCTTATGAATCTAGTTGTCCTAGAGAGATTGATTTAGAGGCGTGGCAGGTTTTAAGTCAGGGAAAAATTGATGTTGTGACCTTTGCTAGCTCTAAAACGGTGCGAAACTTCCTTCAGCTAATCGAAGCTGCTGGAGCCAAAAATGCCCTATCACCTAAATTTTTGCTGAAAACCCTTGCGATTGCTTCCATCGGCCCCCAAACTTCTCAAACCTGTCAAGAATTATTGGGCAGAGTTGATATTGAAGCCGCACAATACACTCTTGAAGGTTTAAGTGAAGCCATTGTTCGTTGGAGTCAGGATTCTCGCGATCGCTAATTCTTTTGCGACTTAGTTCTTATTTGTAGAGGTGATTTATATTTGAGTGCGGTTAAAAAATAAAGATGAGATGAAGTTTCCAACTTTGAGGATTAGGACGCGCAATTTCAATGTGTCGAATAAATTCACGAAAGTAAAACCGCCTTTCTGCCTCGGACAAGTCTAACCAAAACTGAGGAATAGACACTGCCTGGGCGATCGCCACTAGATTGACTGGAGGAAGCTGAGCTAATCGATCCTGCAATTGAGCAAGCTCACTCGTAGGGTATAAGCCCGTAATAGTGCTGTATCTTCGTCAAGAATGCCAGTAGCTTGTAGAGACGGGAGTTGAGATAAAACTGCTTCTTTCTGCTCAATTTTACTAGTTATACCCGCTTTAATGGTGGATAAGTTAGGTAGATTTAACTCAGCTACTGCGGACGGTAGGTCATTACAAATGCGATCGATGGTAGCTTCGAGAATTTTCTCGTAGGATAAAGCGCGGCAATGGGGTTGGAGTGGGCAGCGGGCAGGACGCAGATATAAATATTCCTTTGATTGTCCTCTCCCACGGGCGCGGGTAATGGTCATGGGCGATTGGCATTGGGCGCAGAGGGTTAACCCTGCTAAAGACCGGGGCGCGCTGGCCGTACGGGCCGGTAAGCGTCCATTGCGCCGCAGCAGGCGATCGATTTGAGCCGCTTCCTCTCTAGAAAGTATGGCGCTGTGGGTATTGCGCAGGATATCTTGGTTCTGATAGAGTAAATCCCCGCGATAAACGGGACTGGTCAGCCAACGCCGCCCGGTAGAAGCCGATATCTTCTTTCCATAGCGTTTTTCCAGATAACGGACGGCCCCCCGCAATGATCCGTAAAGCAAAAAGCGATCGCAAAAGTCTTTGACCACGGGAGCGGTGCTGCGATCGAGAAGATAGCGGTCTTTTCCCCGGCGATAGGCCTGTAGGGGGGCTTTTCCTGGTGGCGGCAAAGCGTTAAGTCGGTTGCGAGCGTGACCCTGGCGTAGCCGATTACACCGTTGATTCTCCGCGATCACCGCCAATAATTTGAGCAGATGGGCTTTCGTGTTATTGGCACTCGTCCGATAAGCTTGCTTGGCGGCGATAACTTCAATTCCTAGGGCTTCCAATTTTTCGAGGCGATCGCCCACTTCAATGGCAGTATCTCCCAATTCTTCCAAGGTGCGTAGGAGTAATTGTTGGGGTTGTGCAGTTTGACAATCGTCCCAGAGCTGTTGCCATTGCTGGCGCTGTCCCAGGTCTTGGTAAAGGCGATCGCAGGGCATTTCCCAACACCAATCCTCGGTAATAGGTTCTAGGAGCGGATCGCGGTAAATATAGGCAAAGGTTGTCACAGTTCCAGCCATCGCTATGTGTCAGGAGTGAATCACTGAAATCTGCATAAATTTTACCTCTACACGATTTTTGCCTAGCTTTTCTTTAAATTTCTTGAAGTAGATACTCTAGCTCCTTGATTTTCTGTTCAAAATTCTTTCTTGCCCCGGCTAGTGAAACGAACTCTCCCATCTGCAACCTCACTCTCAAGATTGATTCATCTCTTCCACTGCCTGGCAAAATCTCCTGGCTGCCTCAAACTCCCCAAAGCCCATCGTCGGATAGTATCGCTGCTTAATTCGCCGGTGGCTCTGCTCGATCGGACTGTTCACCGCTTTTACCTTTCGATGCTGCACTTTCTCCCCTAAAACTTCCGCTACTGCTCACGACTCGGCGACACGTCCCTCGACGCTTGCTTCGCAGTTGTTGGGCAAGCAAGGGAGTAAAACGCTGCTCCCACTCTTGCACAGCTTCGTGGCTGAAGCTGAACCCTCGCAGCCGGAAGAACTTGGCTAGGTCACGGTAGCTGAGCTTATAGCGGAATCGGCAGAACAGCACTTGGAAGACGATATCGGTAGACACTTCCAAAAAGTTGAAAGGCTTGTCAGTACGCTCGTTGAAGGTGCGGCGACAGTGGCGACCTTGAAAGATTTGATAGCCAAACCGAGTTCGGCGTTGTAGGGCCGTCGTCAAGTGGGATTAGCAATGGGGGAAGTGCATGAACGGTAGCGGGCGGTTTTCAACTTTAGAATACTATTGACGCTGCCCCTCTTTCAAGCTCGCGATCCGAGTCCTGACAGTTAGCCATTATGAACTCACTGCGATCACAGCAAGTTTTTAAGATTTATTGGCGATTAAGTTCTGAAATCTGTTTTTCTTTTTTATTCTTGTGGATAATAACCGCTGTAGTTATCCCAGACATAACTGGAATAGCAGCACCAATGGCGATAGCAGCAGGGCCACCTGCTATGGTAGCAATAACAATTCCAGTTATCTCCCCTGCAGTTAAAGCAATTTTGCCTGCTTCTTTGGCACTTTTCCGAGCTTCTTGTTCATTACTAGGCAAAGCCTGATCATCTTTGTATATTTCATCGATTACCCAACCCGTAGCAGCGCTTGTAGCGCGAGATGTTATTCCTACCACTTGGAAAGCCTTAGACCCCTTAACTACAACATTAGTAATTGGAGGAAGTTCTTTTAAGCCTGTTCTAATTAAAATTTTTTGAACGGGATTTAAAACTTGAAGAGCTTTTTCCGCTGCTTCTCTGCCCATTTTTTTAGCTAATTCTTGTGTTGTTTTAATAGCAGCAGCAATAGCAAGTCCATTTGCCGCTTGACCAGCTCCGAAACAAACACCATTTCTTACCTGTTTACATTTATGATCACCTGTTTTGCACCAGCGGGAAAAGTGTTCACAGTTATTGAATATAGCGTGATAGTCTTTTTCCCCTAAGCGGCTCACTGCTCTCTTTACAACTTCATCTGGACTGTAGCAAGTTGAATATTCCTTGATGTGAATTTTCTTTCCTTTAGCAAACTTTCCTAGCGTAGCTATCTCAACTTCACTACTTGCGTTTTTGCCATCATAATGAATAAACCAGTGCTCGCTAAGGTAAAATCCACAGTAAATGCCGTGATGGGTAAATCCAGGGCACTCAATGTAGCAGTGATCACCTTTTTTCGGGATATGATTCTCTTCTTTCATTGGATAACTCTTTAACCAAAGATATTAAACAATTTAGATAGTATCCTAAGAATTTTAGTATTGTCAACTCATAGGACATAATAATCGAAATATTCAGTATGTTTCTCTATTTGGCTTTTGAAATTAGTAAACCTTTAAATATTATTACAGTGAAAATACTAGGAAATCTCCACAGATACTTGGCACTAATGAACTAAAGTTTTGATTTTTCGAGCCTATGTGTCAGGATTGAATCACCGAAATCTGTATAAATCTTACCTTTATACGATTTTTACCCAGCTTTTCTTTAAACTCCTTGAAATAGATACTCTAACTCCTTGAGTTTCTGCTCAAAGTCTTTCCTTGCCCCGGCTAGTGAAACGAACTCTCCCATCTGCAACCTCACTTTCAAGTATCGAAGTTAACCTTAAAGGAGGGTAAAATTTCACCGCTAGCATTTCCAGATTTGCGGATTTCGATTGAGAGGCTAATTTCTGGATAAAAAAAATAACTCATTTATTAACTCAGCGATCGCTAGAAAATTTGATTCTTCAAGTGTTTCTTATCCAGCAAGAATTTACACCTTATAGAAAAACTTGTGCCGCAACAAACCCTGTAGCAATTAACAACACTGTCCAAAAGGCAATTTGACTATTTCGGTCAGCTTCACTCACATCCGGTGCAAAATTATTGTACCCTGTCGTTTTTGTCCCGCCGTAGCCCCGCAGCCGCATCGCTTGATAGACTTGCTCCGATCGCTCATAGCTGCGAATCAGTAAACTGCCTGCCAATCCCGCTAAAATTCGTAAAGAATGCCGGTTAAATCGATCTTCAAACCCCGTAGTCGCATCGCTCGCTGCATCGTTGTTCGCACCTGACCAAACTCATCTAAATACCGGTAAGCTAGCAAGGTCATATCGGCAATAATCGGTGGCAGTCTCAGCGATCGCAACGCCTGAATGGTGATCATAAAAGGAGCCGTTCCAAAGAGAACTAAGCTAACGGTCAAAATGCAAAAAAAGCGGGCTGCAATTAGCAAAACGGCCGTTAATCCTTCCTGGGTTACCGTTAATGACCCAACAGATAAAACGACAGTTTCTCCTGTAGCAAAGGGGAGCAAAATAACCACCGCTAGAATAAACAATCCCGGATAGCGCAAGCGCCTGATTAGAAATGACAGCGGTAACTTGGAGAGAACAAATAGAATTGTTGTCACCCCAATCATTGCCGGTAACATGATCAAGCGATTGGTGAAAGCAAAGGCAAACATCAAGGCCAAAAGCGCTACTAATTTCGATCTTTGCTCCCAGCGGTGGATAACTGAATCTATGGCAGCATATTCGTCCAATCCCATCTCGCTCACGGCTCACCCACCTTCAAGGTTCCCTCCAACAGTCCCGGTTTGACCCGATCCAAAAACGACGCCAGCATCATTGTAAAAATCCCTTCAATAACTGCTGGAATCCCATACAGGGCCAGGGCAACATAGGTCGCTTGGCGCTCCGCTTGGGCATCTAAATCGCTGGTAATGGTTAAAATTACCGTCAACGTAAAAATCCCTGCTGCAATCATTACCCCCCCTGCCCCCGCTAAAAAAGCAAACACCTTGGTTCGTAGCGGTTCCTTTAGCTTGAAGCGCGATCGCCAACGAAACAGATAAAAAGCAATCAGGGCAGGAAAACCCATGATCATTCCATTGAGGCCGAGGGTCGTGATGCCGCCATGCTGAAATATGATCGCTTCAAAAAACAGAGCCACCAAAATGGCCGGAAAGGCGTAGTAGCCTAAAACCACGCCCAACATGCCATTTAGGACTAGATGCAGGCTAGACGGCGGAACTGGGATGTTAATGGCATTGACGACAAAAAAAGTCGCTGCTAACAGCGCGGCTTTCGGAATTTTGGACTGGGGGTCGCGCTCTCGGCGATTAATCCGATCCAGACAAAACCAGGTCAACCCCCCCGTCACTGCGTAACCGCCCACTAAAATGACCGGAGCATCAATAATGCCATCGGGAATATGCATGGCTATTCCGGCTTCCTTCTGGCAAAAAATAGCGCCGTTCCAAAAAATCCCCAAACGCCTGCGGCTCCCAGCAGTACCTGTTGCGTTTTCGAGGCGTAGTCGCGATCGCCCCTGGCAACCCAGCGACTGAGGCTGGCAGATTCCTTTGTTTTCGAAGGGGATAGGGCTATTTCTTCTCTAACCGGAACCGTAACAAGGTCTCCGTGACCCGCTTGACGCACTTTCACTTCCCAATTGCCCGGCTGAGCGGGATCGGGGGTAAAACTAAAGCGGCCTTGGGGATCGGTCATTCCTGTTAGCCAGGGCTTGGCGGGGTTGTTTGGTGCGTACACCGTAACCTGAGCATTGCCCATTGGCTGCCCTCCTGAGTAGGTCGCATCAATCTCGATCGCCTGCACTTGGCGATATTCAACTGTCGCCCCGTGGGCTAACACTGCTCCTGGCAGGCCTATCAAGGAAACAGTCCCTAAAACCAGTAAATACTTCGACTTCATTCTCTAAACCTCAAGTTTTGTTATTTTTAGTCAATTTTTAACTCTAAACTGCTGACTTTGGCTTTAGTTTTCTAAGCGGCAGTGACCCTCGCCGACATGACCCAACCCGGCAATGGCTTTCAGGAGTTTTTGATAATCTTGGGCAGAAAGTTCTGCTTTTAGGCGGTTGCTGTCTACATTCAGGCTGTCACCTTCCGCAAGAGCCGCAAAGGGGTCAAATCCTACTGCATCTTGATTGAGGGCATCTCCGGCTGCCGTCTCGGCATCGCCAAAAATATGATCGAAATGCAGTGTGGTTTCCAACTCGGCTTGCTCAGTGCTGGTGAGAATGCCTTTACGCTCGTCGCCCACATATTCTCCACAGGTGTAGGCTAGGGGCTGGTCAAAACTGATGGTAAAATCGACGTTGCGTCCCTCTTTTTGAGCTGTGCCTTTCAGGAGAATTGTAGACCCTTCAGCCGGACCGGTTTCCGCAGGGATGACTTTCCAGGCGATCGCATTGTAGGTTCCTTGGGGAGCTTGCTTGCGAGTGACCGGCACCGGAGCTGTTTCGGCTGCTCCCTTGGCCAAATCTACGGTAGTTGGTTGCTGCAAGAGCGGGATTTCTTGGGTGGCGTTTAAGGTTGCGGCGCCGTCCGGGTCAAACGGCGGTTCAGTTTGGTAGGCATTCACTTCATCCAGAGTGACGAAAGCATTTTCAAAGTCGATGCGCCATCCATCTTTGGTGGTAAAACCTTCACGGATAAAATCTTCGCCATTGGCTACCAAAACCAGCGTGCCGCTGGGCTGCTCTGTCGTCTCAGCGGTGGTATCCAGGGCCGTTTCTCCACTGGTTTGGGAGGCAGGATCGCTAACTGGTTCCTGGGAGGTTTCTTGTTGAGAGCAACCGATTAAGACCCCCGGAACTATTAGGGTCAAACTCGCTAGTAAGAGCAGTTTTGTCATTCTAATTGGCAGCGTTGTGATCCATTTCATCTATGTTTTCTAACGCTTTTCCTGCTAAAGTTTCAATGCCCCCAGAGGGGATGAGACCGGATAGCAAACTTTAAATTAAAACTGTACCCCTGGATTTGAGGCAAGGAAACGGGCTGCTACTCAAGATTTTTTAAGAAAAAATTAAGGTCGATTCACGAAAAATTTTGAATGGAAACATACCTGACAATGAACAAAAAATTAAAAGCGGCTTATCTTAAGGTTAAAGCTTTTAAGAACTACCAGGGGATTAGTCTAACAGTCACAAAAAGGGCGATCGCCCTGGCATATTTTCTGGGGAGCAAAAAAAAGCGATCGCTGTTTGAGAGGCGATCAGTTTGAAACAAGGGCAGTGCTAATGACAGTTAACAGTCCTCAAGCCTACCTGCGAGGCCAGTCGCCCATTGGATTGAGGTTTTTGGGTTAATTCCTCAATCTTCTTCCCAGATCAGCGAGGTTTCCAAGACCCCCTGTTCTGCGAAGGTCTTGGCTGCTTTTAAGGTTGCGTTTAAGTCAACGCACCATTAGCGGGATAGCCGCCTTCTTGGCCGCCAACAATCACCGTTTCTTCCCTGTCTGACTTGGAGGGGTCAACCAGATAATGAAATCTTTCATCATCGAAGGTTGCATAAACAATATGTTTATCTGCACCGCCGCCGACAGCCATGTAAGCGTCACCTTCTGTTTCTAGGGTGACCAGGGTTTTTTGCTGTCCGTCTAACTGTTTAATGGCTACTTCTATATCAGCCCAATTGGATGCGGATTCCACATAGCCGTTGTTTTGGTTGCCTACCCACTCTTCAACCGCAAAACGAGTGATAAATAAGCCACTGTCTGCGGAGGCCGGCAGATGAGCGTCGAAATCCCTGGTTAGGATTGAGCGATCGCCGGAGGTCAAGCCAGCATCATCCTCGGCTCCGTCGTCAAAGTTATCGCTGCAAACCGAAAGGACATCACCCTGGGTTGTCATCGCTAGCAACATGTCGCTATTTCCGGGATCAATTTGCCGCTGAGGGCGCAGGTTTGATCTTGTCTGGCGATCGCCTTGAAGGTAACGCACACATCGCTTTTAGTAAACTGCGGCACAAAATCACCGGATTTTGGTGAACGTAATCCCAGAGAATTTTACGGATCAGAGCTTGATAGCCTTGGCGTCCAGCCAAAGACTTGAGCTTGTCTTTGAGCGCCCGTTCCAGTCGGATACTGGTGACCTCCATTTCGGTGGTAGACTTGCGATATCTTGAACGCACTGGCATAATTCTAACTTCCTTAATCCATGAAATGGGTTGCTACAAGTATATCTTGAAATTGACAATTTTTTCGATTTGGATTCTTACACTTTTGTACTCTAATCTGTAACCTGTTGCTGGTATCATGGCGGGCGGCAAGCCTCTATTGATCAGCAATTGCCCGACCCGATAATGTCTCAATTTCTCGGGGCGATCGCTCTGGCCTGAGTTTGACCTATGCTAGCCTCTGCTTAAGGGCAAAATCGTTGATTATTACTAGTTCGCCACCGCTGTTTATTTATGGTTCTTA
>JAAUTE010000023.1 GCA_012031815.1 Chloroflexaceae bacterium | reverse complement strand
AACCGAAGATTACGCGGGGGTCAAGGGTGGGGTTGGTAATGACGCGCACGTCACCGCCGCCGGGGGCCCAGGTGTCGTACACGCCGCCAAAGAACATCGCCTTCAGCACCAACAACAGGGCGCCAATACCCAGAACAATCAGGTGGAAGCCAAGGATAGAGGTCATCTTATCCTTGTCTTTCCAGTCATAACCGAAGAAGCTGGAGTACTCTTCTAAGGTTTCCGGGCCGCGAACGGCATGATAGATGCCACCAAAGCCGAGAACCGCCGAAGAAATCAGGTGCAGCACGCCGACCACGAAGTAAGGATAGGTATCAATCACTTCGCCGCCAGGACCGACGCCCCAACCGAGGGTAGCCAGGTGAGGCAGCAGAATTAAGCCCTGCTCATACATGGGTTTTTCTGGGATGAAGTGGGCGACTTCAAACAGGGTCATCGCGCCGGCCCAGAAAACAATCAAACCAGCGTGGGCGACATGGGCGCCGAGCAGTTTACCGGAAAGGTTGATCAAGCGAGCATTACCCGCCCACCAGGCAAATCCGGTAGAGTCTAAATCGCGACCGCCAGTTGCGGTAATGGTGTTATTAGAGAGCGTTACCACGCGGGAGAACCTCCTCTGGGAATTCAAACTTCTCGTGGGGTTGGTCTTGGGGAGCCATCCAGGCTCGCAGACCTTCGTTTAACAAAATGTTCTTGGTGTAAAACGTTTCAAATTCCGGGTCTTCTGCGGCACGAATCTCCTGGGAAATAAAGTCGTATGCCCGCAGGTTCAAGCCCAGTCCGACCACGCCTACCGCGCTCATCCACAGTCCCGTTACCGGCACAAACAGCATGAAGAAGTGCAGCCAGCGCTTGTTGGAGAAGGCAATTCCGAAGATTTGGCTCCAGAAGCGGTTAGCCGTCACCATCGAGTAGGTTTCTTCCGCTTGGGTCGGGTTGAAGGCGCGGAAGGTGTTCGCCTGATCCGAGTCTTCAAACAGGGTGTTCTCTACCGTCGCACCGTGAATGGCACACAGCAGCGCTCCACCCAGCACTCCCGCTACTCCCATCATGTGGAAGGGATTCAGCGTCCAGTTGTGGAAACCCTGGAAGAACAGGATGAAACGGAAGATTCCCGCGACTCCAAAGCTGGGGGCGAAGAACCAGGAAGATTGTCCCAAGGGGTACATCAGGAACACGCTGACAAATACCGCAATCGGGGCCGAAAAGGCGATCGCATTGTAAGGACGGACGCCGACTAGACGAGCGATTTCAAACTGACGTAGCATGAAGCCAATCAGAGCGAAAGCGCCGTGGAGAGCGACGAAAGCCCAGAGACCGCCAATTTGACACCAGCGGGTGAAGTCCCACTGGGCTTCAGGGCCCCACAGGAACAGCAGGGAGTGACCGAAGGCGTCAGCGGGGGAAGAAACGGCAACGGTCAGAAAGTTGCAGCCTTCCAGGTAGGAGCTAGCCAACCCGTGGGTGTACCAGCTCGAAACAAAGGTAGTGCCAGTCAGCCAGCCGCCGAGCGCCAGGTAAGCGCAGGGGAACAGCAGCAGGCCCGACCAGCCGACAAAAACGAAGCGATCACGCTTGAGCCAGTCGTCGAGGGCGTCAAACCAGCCTCTTTCCGCTGGTGCGCGTCCAATTGCAATGGTCATGATCTCAAAACCTCTTGCTTAAGTCGCGAACAAGGCAAGATTTGTATAAAGTTGCGTTTTGGGTCGATTGACAGCCTTAATGGTTAAACAGCAAGGTCGGATAAAGATGATTATCCCACCTGCACTCCCCAATCTGGAGAGGAGCTGATTAACATTTCTTAAATTAGCACAGATTTCGCTGACGCTTTTATCTGGCTGCCGCTTAAGGGCTGGGGCTATCAACCGAAGTTACTAACTATCATTATCAGAAAATTTACAAAGAGACACACTTTTTCTCACAAATTTTAAGATTTGCCCGGGTAAAACCGTGATGCTTATCAGGTCAAAGAAGACGATGGAGAAGCTGGGAGCCGCAAAATCCGGGAAAAGTCCCGATCATCCCAGCTCTAAGCCTCATACCTCGCCCCTAATTTCCAAAACCACGCCGTCTCGCACGACGACTTCTAGATTAAGTTTGTTGATCAAGTTGTCGCCTACATCAATTCGGCAGTAGCTTTCCATCTGTCCCTGGGCAATTTCCTGCTCTAGCTCTAGGATCTGCACCTGCTGTAGTTGTTGCAGGGTCTGGTTTTTACGCTCTAAAAGTTGGCTTCTCTGCTGGTTAACTTGGGCTTGGATGCTTTCTAGCTGTTGCTTGGCTTGGAGATCGAGGGGTTGAATGATGCTTTGGCGCTGAATTTCGGTAATGGCCCGCTGCCCCTGACGGTCGAGCTGTTGCAGTTGACCGTCGAGCTGGCTAATTTGCGCCTGGAGCTGTTCCTGGGCTTCCTCCTTCCAGCGATCGGTCACAATGACTTTTAAGGTGACCGGGCGTTTGAGCAGGAGACTGGCTTGGGGGTCTGTCATGAGCATTGTCCTTAAGAATTCTGACTTACTAGGCTTGGGGATGCGATCGCCACCGAGATTGCTGGCGTATCTTTAGGGCAACGCCTGCCAGTTTTCTATTCAAACATATTGTTAATGAGGTCGCGGTAGCGATCGCTGACTACCGGCCGTTTAATTTTCAGAGTTTGGGTCATCATGCCATTTTCAACAGAAAACGGTTCAACAATTAAAACAAAGGGGCCAATGCGATCGTCGGGACGAAAGCCAGGGCGGTTTTTCACCTCTCGGTTTAATTCCTGGCGGAAGAGGTCGCGCACAAGCTGGCTGTAAAGACTGCTAGCTTGCGGGGTTTCGGCGGGCATCCCCAGGGGTGGCCAGGTGAGTTTGAGGTTTTGCTGCTCGGCCCAATGTTGCAGCGCGTCTCGGTTGGGAACAATTAAGGCCCCCAAGGAGCGTTGGTCTTGGCCAACCACCATAATTTGGTCGATGTAGGGACTGCGACTGCACGCGTCTTCCAGCGGCTGGGGTTCGATGTTTTCCCCGTTGGAGAGGACGATGGTGTCCTTGGCTCGCCCAGTGAGAACGAGGTCATTGTCAGGGGTAACCCAGCCTAAATCGCCACTATCAAACCAGCCTTCACTGTCGATAGCTTTGACAGTGGCTTGGGGGAGTTTGTAGTAAGCTTGCATGACTTCGGGGCCGCGAATTAACACTAAACCCTTGGCTCCCGGTGCTAAAGGTTGGCGGCTGTCGGGATCGACAA
Source organism: Chloroflexaceae bacterium (assembly GCA_012031815.1). GTDB lineage: Bacteria > Cyanobacteriota > Cyanobacteriia > Cyanobacteriales > JAAUTE01 > JAAUTE01. The sequence goes on along the minus strand of JAAUTE010000023.1, from coordinate 20,440 downwards.
TGCGAATTTCGGTTCCGGGTAAGGGCCGGCCTGCTGACCCCCGCAGGTTGCGGCTGAGGGTACGGGCGTTGGTTACTGGGGCGGTTTCGGTGAGTCCGTAGCCGACTAACAAGGGAATCCCGATTAACTCAAAGAAATCGTCAACATGTCGGGCCAAGGCCCCGCCGCCGCTGATGAGTGCTTGAATTTGACCGCCTACGCCTTGGCGGGCTTGACGGTAGATGAGGCGATCGCCGAGCCAGTGGAGGGGACGGAGTAGGGCGGCTTGGAGGCGAGCCAGCAATCGTTGGCTGGTTGAGGCGTCGAGGTGTTCGAGGCTCAGGTTTTGGGCGAGGCGTTGGGCGAGGATGTAGCGTTGGGAAACCGATAGGAAAAACTGAATGAGGCGCTGGCGGCTGGGGGGCTGTTCGCGCAACTGTTTTTGGATGCCTTCATAGACCGATTCCCACAGGCGGGGAACGCCAATCATGTAATGGGGTTGAAAGGTTTGCAGGTCTTTTTTTGAAGGCACGCAAATTGGTGTAGATCTGGGTGCAGCCCCGGGAAAACAGGAAATATTCACAGGTGCGCTCGTAGGCATGCCAACTGGGGAGGATGCTCAAGGCGCGATCGCCAACTTGCGGTTGAATAATGGCTGTGATCGCTGCAATTTCGTAGAGCAAATTGCCGTGGGAGAGCATGACGCCCTTGGGCCGGCCCGTGGTTCCTGAGGTGTAGAGTAGGGTCGCGAGGCTGTCCCGTCCTTGGGTTACGGGGGTCAAAGGCCGGTTGGCTCCCGTGGCTAAACCTGGGAGAAATTGAGACAGGGGACAGGAAATTCCAACTCAGCGGCTTCATCGGAGAGCAAAACAAGCAGCGAGATGGGGAGAGCGGCTAGGTCTGGCTGGAGTTTTTCCAGGGTTTTGCGGTCTTCGATGACTAAGGCGCTGCTGTCGCTATCTTTGAGAATGTAGAGTAATTCCTGGCGATCGGCGCTGGCCGAACGGACAACATTGACTGCCCCGGCGGTTAAAATTCCCTGATCGCCAATGAGCCAGCGGGGACTGTTATCGCCAAACAGAGCAACCTTGTCCCTTGATTTAACCCCCAATTCCTGAAGTCCAGCGGCAAAATACTGGATTTTCTCTAGTAATTGCTGGTAGGTTAACTGGATTTCGGGTTTGGTATGGGGATCGTGGACGGCTAAGGTTTCGCCGCAGCATCGGGCTAAGATGGGCCAAATTTGGGGCAATGCCTGTAAAGAATGAATGTCACCCAGCAGATTATTTATCGTATTCATGGGGTAAATCTAGGGACGGGCCAGCAAAAGGTCTCGATTTGTCAACTGCCAGCTCCATAAGAATTGGCTTTATTTCTACCATATTCCCTGGGGGCAACTCGCTCAAATTAACCCAGACACCTTGCCCACCGTCCCGAAAAGGTGCCCTACAACAGGGGTGAGATTTGTCTTTGGTAGGCCGAAGCACTTAATCCGGCCGGGGCGCTGGTGGCAGTGGCTTCGAGGTTGGCGCTCAGGGCTTCAATGCGGTTGGCGGTGGTGGGGTGAGTTCGCAGAAATTCCGGCCTGCGGCTCATCCCCTGAAGTTGCTCCAGGAACTGGACGGAGGCCCTGGGAGGGTATCCGGCTGCCGTCAGAATCTCTAGCCCGACGCGATCGGCTTCGTATTCGTTGCCACGGGTTCTCGGTAGATCGACTGCAAGCTGGTAGCCAAGGTTGGCTAAAGTGTTGGTTTCGACCCCAGCGGTTTCGGCAATGCCCTGGGCGATCGCGGCTCGTTTGAGGGCTTCAATGCTGTGGCGTTCGTTGATGTGGGCAATTTCGTGGGCCAGAACTGAGGCCAGTTGGGCTTCATTGTCTGCGGCTCGCAACAGTCCGGTCGTGACATAGACAAAGCCGCCGGGAGTGGCAAAAGCATTGATGGTATCGCTTCTGACCACCTGAAAGGTGTAGGGAATATCGCGGCTGTCGCTGCTGGCAACTAAACGCTGCCCAATACTATCGACATAGCGATTAACTTGTGGGTTGGTATAAAGCTGATATTGACGTTGCAGCAGGCGTTGATTAATCTGCTGGCCAATCTCGACTTCTTGGCGATCGCTAATATTGGCAACCTGGATGTAGCGAATAGCACCTCGCAATAGATCGAAGGGGTTTAACGCCAGGGTAGTCTCATTGGCGGGCTGGAGACTAATCGTGGTTACATTGGGCGATCGCAGGGCGCTAGCGCCACTGATAGGAAGGCTAAAGCAAAATAGGGTAGCAAGTGCCGAACACCGTCGGAAAAAAGTTTGAAAGGTTTGAGGGTTGGTAGACATGGGGAAGAACAGAATACACTGAGCAAATGAAGCAGATATTTAGCTCAATTATCTCGCCGTGCCTAATTTTATACCTCTCACTGAAGGCAGGAGCACTGCCATTTCCTGACATCTGGAGCTTTCCTTCGCTGATGAAGACGCCTCAAATCTTCACCGTTGTGAATCTGGCGCTGTCAACCGTTTCCTTGCCGTGACCAGGGTTGATTCTGGCGCAATTTATCAGTAAAAATATCTAGGCGATCGCCCTGAACAACGAACGCCACAGCGACCTAAACGGGAGCGATCTTAATCGACTTTTGCGACGATTAGTAGACGCTAAAAGTCTGAGTCAAGTTCCTCCTCGTCCAGTTGGCGCAAGTGGATGTGCTTGCGACCGAGGGTGATTTCAAATTCGTCTCCGGGCTGCAATCCCATTTTTTTGGTGTAAGCTGAGCCGATGAGCAGGTTGCCATTGGACTGGACGCTAATGCGATAGCTAGCGGAACGACCGCCGCGACCCTGTCCATTGGGACTGCTATCTAACTCAATTCCCTCTGCATCAATTAAAGCATTGAGAAATTTCATCATATTAACTCGCTCAATACCGTTTTTGGTTACGGTATAGTAGCCACAGGCTCTTGCCTTTTCCTCTTTGCTGAGGTTGCCAAGCTCTCTAACTTTCTTGACTAAGTCTTCTCCAGTTAAAGGGTCAGGCTGGGTGATTGTAGTGTTCATCAACTTACTCTAATTCTTGGGATGGGTACGGTCTACGAGTTTATCGTCGAATGCTACTGAGTAGCAAGGACAATGAAAATTGTAATTGGTGTTGGCATCTAAACCTATCTTACACGCCCCCAAGCAAAACTTAAACAATTCCGTTGGCCTCAAAAAATATCTTCCCTCGCTCATCTGTGACAGACAATTGTTGGGATTGGCTAGGAGGAATTGTAGGGGGAGCAATGGCCGGGAGCCTATCGGGTCTGGCAGAATCTAAAGAGAAGGGATTTACTTGGTTGCCAGGGAATGAAACTAACAACTCGCGGTCACTATAGCGTTAAAGCCATGCTCGATCTCAGTTTACAGTCCTCGGAAACTCCGGCGTCGGTGAAAGCGATCGCGGCGCGACAAGATATCCCCGCTCCCTATTTAGAAAAACTATTAATCCAACTGCGGCGGGCGGGATTAGTTCGCTCCCTCCGGGGAGCGCAGGGAGGATATCTCTTGGCGGAATCACCGAGTAAGATTTCTCTGGGACAAATTCTGGCGGCGGTGGGAGAGGCCATTGAACCGCTATCGGGGCACTTACCTGATGCTCAGCAAGCAGAAGATTGGGTCACTCACAGTCTCTGGAAGCGCTTGCATCAAAAGCTCAAAGAAGCTCTCTACAGTATTACGCTCTCCGATCTTTACTATGATGCCCGCAGTTGGCAGGCAGCTCAAGGGGAACAAAGCAGTTTTATTGTTTAAGGGAGAGAAACCTCAATGGAGCGCGATCGCAACTATCAAGGGGGGTGTCATTGTGGAGCCATTCGGTTCCAGGTTCGGATAGCTCACTGGCAGGCTATTGAGTGCAATTGCTCAATCTGCCGTAAAAAGGAATTATCCACCTGATCGTTCCCCTGAAAAACTTTCAATTGCTGCAAGGGGAGGAGATGCTATCGACTTATACCTTTAACACTGGGGTTGCCAAACATACTTTCTGCCGAATTTGTGGTATTCATCCCTTCTATCATCCCCGCTCCCATCCTGATGCCATTGATGTGAACTTAAGATGTTTGGATGAGAATCTACTGACTGAATTTGAGGTGAAGCCGTTTGATGGGGCAAATTGGGAAGAAAATATCGAAACTATTCGCTAGGTAATCCCTACCTTGGGACAACCCCGGTGGCTTAGGCGACATCAGCGAATTAGTCAGGCGGGAAAACCAGATTGGTTTAGGGACAAAACCAGATTGATTTTTCCAGTTGCCTTCCCAGATGGCTCGCTGGTTGGGTGATTCTGACTGGGGGCGATCGCCAAGGGTGGGAACGGAGAGAGAGGGATTTGAACCCCCGGTGCCTTTCGGCACATCCGATTTCAAGTCGGACGCAATCGACCACTCTGCCATCTCTCCAATAACTTCTATCTTAAACGGCAGTTCGGGGATTTTCAGCCCAAGAACTGGGGTAGGTTGGACGCTGGTAATAATCGGTTTGGGAAGCAATCGTGTAATCCGGGGCGACCCAGATCGAGCTGGCTCTCACCACACCCCGGCCATCCAGAACAACTAGGGAAAAATTTCGCCACCGCTGGCTACCTTGCTGAATAATTCGGGGAACATTGGCGGCATTGAGGTAAAGCGTATTGTCCGGATCGCAATTTACGGCCCGCCGCAGTTGGGTTTTGCTGTGGCGCAGTTGGTGGTGCATGTGGCCAAAGGCAACCAAAGGAACGATTTTTTCCTGTGCCTTCATCGCTGCGATCGCCGCTGTCAGATCGGGGTCGCCAAAATCCCCGCCCACGGGCCGCCAGTCTTTACCGCAACTATCCTCTGGCGATCGCCCAGGCCGTAGGGGCCATTGTGAGCGAGAAAAATTAGGGTTGGATAGCGGGTGGCTTGGGCAGCGGCAACCATGCGGGCGGTCGAGGCTTCAAAGCCACTGATGTTAAAGCGTTCTTGATAAAAGCGACGATTGCGCCAGTGGGAACCGCCCCAACTAAAGGGCCGAGCACCCACCACCGCCAGCTGAAACTGGGGAAAATCCAGCTTGCCAAAGCCAACATGGGCGGCTCCCAACAGATCGAGCTGTTGCTGCACCCGGTCTTCCCGGCAGCGATCGTAGGGGGCCTTTTTCCGTCCGCGATCGCAAGCGCTATAGTAAGCGTCGTGGTTACCTAAAATGGCGGCTTTGGGCAGAGCGAGGGCAGCTATTTTTTCCACTACCTCCACGGCTTCATTGCCGAAATCCCCCACAAATAGCACCAGATCAACGCCTAATTGTGTAAGCGTCTGGTTATCCTCCCAGTCCCATTGCCCATGAATGTCCCCCACCACGGCAATTTTTAGGGGGTTAATCAATTGAGGGGTCACAATGCGGCTCCTAAACGGACTTCTCCAGGATAAGCAATCCTTGGGTTACAGGCGCTCCAACCATTTGAGAAACCGCAAGATCAAAAAGGCAATGCCCGCACTCACCAACGCAAGCTGCCACAACCCGCAACCTGCGGCAATTCCCAGGGCGCTAGTCATCCAAACTGCCGCCGCTGAGGTGAGTCCCTGCACGTTGGCTCCTGCCCCATCCTCGCGGTTGGGATGCAGAATCATGCCGCCGCCAATAAAACCAATTCCCGTAATAATGCCTTGCAGGGTGCGATCGATGACTTCGCCGTTGGGCTGCACCAAATTCAGTTGAATGGGAATCAAGACTAAAACCGCCGAGCCAAAACTCACCAGCATGTAGGTTCGCAATCCCGCTGCTTTTTTCCGTAACTCCCGCTCAAACCCGATGATTCCCCCCCACCAGCAACGCCACCGTCAATCGCGCCGTTAGTTCGGGCCAGTTTAAGGGAAGCAACAAGGGAATGGGCATGGCGATCGCGTCGAGGAAACTCAATCGGGACGGGAAAAATCAACGGTCGGTTCAATCTTATCGTTGCGGTTGGCGATCGCCCCTCCCCATCCCGGCCCAGTCCCCAGCCAGAAAGGAAAAAGCTAAGATGATAGCTGTCTAAAGAAATGGCGCTGCGACGGGTGTTTCCATGAGTAAAGGCACATTATTTGATAAGGTTTGGAATTTGCACGCGGTGGGAGAGCTGCCCACTGGCCAGACACAGCTATTAATCGGCTTGCACTTGATTCATGAAGTTACTAGCCCCCAAGCCTTTGCCATGCTGCGGGAGCGGGGCTTAAAGGTATTATTTCCCGATCGCACGGTCGCCACGGTCGATCACATTGTCCCTACGGATAATCAGGCCCGGCCCTTTGTGGATGTCCTGGCCGAAGAAATGATCGAGGCTCTGGAGAAAAACTGCCGGGATTTCGGCATCCCCTTCTACAACATCGGCTCCGGCCACCAAGGCATCGTCCACGTCATCGCCCCCGAACAAGGCTTAACCCAACCGGGCATGACCGTCGCCTGCGGAGATTCCCACACCTCCACCCACGGGGCCTTCGGCGCGATCGCCTTTGGCATTGGTACTTCCCAGGTGCGGGATGTCCTTGCCTCCCAAACCCTAGCCCTCTCCAAACTCAAAGTCCGCAAAATCGAAGTAAATGGCCGCCTGCGCCCCGGCGTTTATGCCAAAGACGTGATTTTACAGATTATTCGCCGCCTGGGTGTTAAAGCCGGGGTGGGCTATGCCTACGAATTTGCCGGAACCACCTTTGAGCAAATGTCGATGGAGGAGCGCATGACCGCTTGCAATATGTCCATCGAAGGCGGCGCTCGCTGCGGCTACGTCAACCCCGATGAAACCACCTTTGCCTACCTCAAAGGCCGGCCCTTCGCCCCCCAGGGAGCTGCTTGGGACAAGGCCGTCGCCTGGTGGCAGCAACTCCGCTCCGACACCGACGCGGTCTATGACGATGTTGTCACCTTTGATGCGGCGGAGATTGGCCCGACGGTAACCTGGGGCATTACTCCCGGCCAGGGCATTGCGGTAGATGAAACCCTGCCGCTGCTGGAGAATCTGCCGGAATCAGAACAAGCCCTAGCCCTGGAAGCCTATCGCTACATGGAACTGACCCCTGGCAGCAAACTTCTGGGAACGCCCGTTGATGTGTGCTTCATCGGCAGTTGCACCAATGGCCGCCTCAGCGACCTGCGGGAAGCCGCTAAATTTGCCGCCGGGCGTCAGGTCGCCCCCGGACTGAAAGCTTTTGTGGTTCCTGGCTCCGAGCAGGTCAAGCAGCAAGCTGAAGCGGAAGGCTTAGACGAAATTTTCCGCGCCGCCGGGTTTGAGTGGCGGGAAGCGGGCTGCTCCATGTGTCTGGCCATGAATCCCGATAAACTCCAGGGCAACCAGATTAGCGCCTCTTCCTCCAACCGCAACTTTAAGGGCCGCCAAGGGTCAGCGACGGGCCGGACGCTGTTGATGAGTCCGGCAATGGTGGTTGCCGCCGCAATTAATGGCAAGGTTACGGATGTGCGCGAGCTGCTTTCCTAGCGAAACCCTGGTTTCGTCGCCTTTTGCAATCTATCGGCCTGAATCTTGCAACAAGCAACTTGAGCGATCGCCAAGCCAGGGTTGGCAGCTTCCATTCTGGAATGTTTAGTCAAAAATTCAGTCCCCTCTCAGACCCGCCGTTTACAAAGGAGACAGACATTAAATCAACTTGGTTTTAAACAGAAATGGATTTGCTGGTACCGGAAACCTTGCCTCAATCACTGCGCCGGGGGATTGTCTCCCGTAATTTGATGGCAGGGCAGCGTTTATTTCGTCAAGGCGATCGCGCCGCAGCCTTGTTTGTGGTGACTGATGGACGGTTGCGCTTAGTACGTTGTGTTGGTGAAAGTAATCTGGCGACCGTGCAAATTGTGCAGCCCGGAGAGAGCCTGGGGGAAGCGGCTTTGCTAGTGGACGCCTATCCCGAAACGGCGATCGCCGAGACAGCTACCTGGGTTTTAGGCTATCCGAAATCCTTACTCCTGGCGGCCTTGAATGAACATCCCTCCCTAGCCGAAACGGCGGTTTTGTTACTAACCCGAAAAATTCAGGAATTGACTCTGCGATTGGAATGGCGCGATATTCCCATGGCCCGAGAGCGATTGCTGCAATACTTCCGCCATCTCGCCCGATCTGCTAGCCGCAACGAAATTCTCCTCGATCGCCCCCTCAAAGAAATTGCTGTCGATCTGGGATTCACCCCGGAAACCCTCTCCCGCAGCCTCTCTCGCCTGGAACAGGAAGGGGCAATTACCCGATCGGGGCGATCAATTCGCTTGCAAGACGCTTCAGCCGCTTGATTTCGGTCAATCGTGGCTGGTGCTGCCATAAACCTTGGATTGGGGCCACTTGGGTTACGCTAAACATAGAATCGGCAAGCCAAGATGCTCATCGTACTGGTGGTGTCCTTTGTAATCCTCCACAATTGCATCTCAGCCGTTGAATTCTCCAGCACTCGCGAGGCTAGGGATAACCTATGTCTATTTCCAATATGGCTTCAGAACCGCCCAGCTCCATCGCCCTGGCTGAGGACGGCCAGCTTTTCTCCCCTGGCAGCGCCCATTTCTCCCAGACAGCACAGTCTTGAACAGCTTGCTGCGATCGGAGAAATGGCGGTTTCCCTGGTTCATGAGCTTCGCAATCCCCTGACCACGATTCTTCTCGGCCTGAACGCTTGCCAGCGCTATGAACTCCCGGAAGCAGCGCAATTGCGACTGTCCATTGCCCTTGATGAAGCTCAACGGTTACAGCGCCTGGTCGATAGTATTTTGGCCTGTGCCCGTCCCTATGCTTGTCCAATTGACCCTAGTCAGCCGGCCCTGTACCTGCAAGCGTTATTGCGGGAAATTGCGCTGATCGTTGCCCTTACCCCGACCTTTTCCCAGCGGCGTATCGAATTTAACCTGCCCGACGACTTGATTTGTATCCGGGGCGATCGCGACAAGCTCAAACAGGTGTTTCTAAATTTGCTGGAGAATGCCTGCCAGGCGGTGGCTGCCGGGGAAAAAATTACCTGGTCTGTGGAATTAGCAGACGACAGGGAACGGGTCTGGACCGCCTCCATAATGACGGCACGATCCCCCCAGAAATCCTGCCCCATTTGAGCCAGCCGTTTTTTACCACCAAACCCAACGGCAATGGTTTAGGATTGGCGATCGCCCAACAAATTCTAGAAACCTGCGGTGGCCAGTTAGTCATTGAATCAACCCTGGCAGCGGGGACAACCGTAAGTGTAGGGTTATTAGTGACAGGCTGTTAATTCAGGAAAAATGCCTTCAAAATGCCGCTGTTGCCTGGCCACGAGGCGTCTTGCTAGAGGGGTAAATTTCAGGTTCTCATCCAGAAAAAAGGTCTTTCCCCCTGTAGACGCTGATATTGTTACTTTTTTTTAAGTTGGTAGGGATGAATTAGTTGGAGAAAAATTAATGACAGCTGCCTACGCTAATTTAGGAGCCGAGCTGCAACAACCCCTAACAGATTTCGATAATTTGTCGGTGGATCAAAAACTCGCTTTTTTGTGGTTTGTCTACACCAAAATGGGCCAATCCGTCACCCCGGCAGCCCCAGGAGCCGCAGAAACCACCATTGCCGAGGGACTTTACAACCAGGTAAAGGAATTATCCCATGAGGAGCAGCTACAAGTACAGCGGGACTTATTTTCGGGCAATAGTACCCCGATTAGCCGTCAGTATGGCTCCCTCAGCGAAAACACCAAGTTGCTGTTCTGCTATCGCCTAGCCCAGGGCATGGAAACCACGGAGATTGTGCCGATGCCTGAGAACTACGAAATGTCGGAGCAGGAAAAACAATTACTTCAGCGGGTTGAGGGCTTAGAGTTTGAACAGCAAATTACATTCTTGCGGGAAACCGTGGCCGGGACTGGCAGTGCGCCTCACCCAGGTTCTGGGATTTAAAACGAGAAAATTGCCTGCTTTGCTGTTTTTAGCCAACACTTAAGTCCTTGGGGGTGCAGTGCGCATCCCTTTTTTTTAGTCAAGATGCTGTTATAAAATTTGAGATACAGCGATCGCCACCATGACAGCGAGCTAGGGCGCTTGCCAAGGAAGGAAAACCGTGGACATTCGTAAATTCAAGTATTTCTTTGATTGTTGCCTTGGCAACTGGGTCACAGAACGCACCTATCACTATTTGCGCCAGCAGGAGATTGAGCGATCGCGAACGGCGTTTCAGATTCAGTCCCTGAGCATGGAACAAAAGCGCGAGGTTCTGGCGGTCAATCACTATCCGAATCAGTTCAATTCAGAGGAATTACAGGGGTTTAACCTGAATTTTTTTTACCCGTTCGGAAAAAGGTGAAGAAGTCTCCCAAGCTCTTAATTTATTGTTTGTTCCCCAGGCCGAGACGGATACTTACTTAACAGGAGATTATTTTAAGAGACCGAGCCTACGAAGAGGCCAGACCCATTATTTCCCAATTTCGCTTTCAGCGCGAGAGCCGCGAATTACTAATGACAACTCACTACACTCGCGTGGTTTCCGTCGATTCCATTACCTTGATTAACCCAGACCTGCGCATTCGTCGCATTCTCAACTACGCCCGTCCTGAAGCGGGTCAACCCTTAGAAACCGTCGTTCTTGCCGGATTTGGGGTGGAGCAGAAAGTCGATATCAGCCCTTAGTCGGTCAAGTCAGATCGAAGGTAGGGTTCTGGTTCGGAAAAGACCCAATAAAGCAACCCCGTGCGGGCGGGAATGAGTTCCTCTTTATATGGATTTTTACCCTGTCCCTGAGAACGCTTTTTCTGCTGCTGTTGACTTAGCCGTTGTTTTAAGAGGGTTAGCTCTCAAGCAGTTATTAAAGCAGCAACTCTTGCGGGCTTTGTTGTTAGTTGACGAGACAATTTCCTGCTCCAAAATAACCCCAACAGCCGTTGACAACATTCCCTTATTTCGGAACAAGTCCTATCCGATTTTCTACCGCAGCGCGATCGCCTTAACTCTCGCCCCTCACAATTCAGCTATTCTTGCCCAGAAAATTGCTCAATTGCTTTCTTCTCCCAATCAGACGACGAATACTGAGCCGGAAATTCGTTTTCAGGCGATCGCGCTGACCAACGGCTGGCTCGAGTTCCACCTGGGCGATCGCGGTTTGGCCATGTGGCTGGACAATGTACCAAGGCTATTTTCCTGGGAAAGGAGCAAGAGAGGACGGGAAAAATCTAATTTATGGGCGCTGCAATATGTTCACGCCCGCTGCTGTTCACTGCTGCGCCTCGGCCAGCGAGAAAGATTACTTGAAATCGGGGAGTTAAGTCAAATTGGATGGCAATGGTTAGCGCCCTATCCTATTCCTTGGTTGAGGTCAGATTTAGAGGGCTTGCGGTTGATAGCTCCCGTTGAAAGGTTGTTAATTCAACAGTTATTGGACATTGTAGAAGCGCCAACTTCTGTCTCGACGGCTAAATTAGCAGAAAATTTAAGCCGAGCAATTCTGTCCTTTGAGCAAAATTGCCGCATTTTTGCAGTAATCGAACAAAAACCTCAATTGTCTCAAGCCCGGTTAGGTTTGCTAGCGCTGGCTCAGTTTGTCCTACGGCAACTACTGCAACAGGGACTACAGATCGAGGCTCCCACTGGATTTTAACCTTTGGCAGCGCTCTTTTGGGTTTCTTTCGATCCAGGTAAAATATTATGATTTAGCTAAATCTATGAATTTTTTGGTTTTAAAAGGTTGGCAATTCATGCTGGCTCGCTATGATAAAATCTCCGATCGGGGCTTAGAAATCTATCGCGGCGAGGAGTGAGTTGGTTCCTATCCTGACTTTCCGACAGCCCTGAAGGCATTTTTAACAGAGCCAGGATATCTCTAGTTTTAAAACCCTCTCCTCGATTTTTAAGGAGACACAAAGCGCTTACGAAGAGACTCGGCTCGGCGCTTGGCGGTGGAATTCTTCGGTTCTATTTTCAGGGTTTTTTCGTAGGTTTCCAGGGCTTGGGCGACCAGTTGTTTGCGCTCGTAGGCATTGGCTAAATTGTTAAGGGCTACGGGATATTCTTCGTTTAATTTTAGTGCCTCTTTATACTGTCGGATGGCTAAATCGTACTGTTCCTGGGCAAAATAAGCGTATCCCAGCGCGTTGAGAATTAACGCTTTGTTTTGCGGCTCGATGGCTTCTGAGGCCTTATCGGCTTGCTTAAGGGCTTGCTGTAGCAGCTTGACCGATTGAACAAAGAGCTTTTTATCAAGATATAAACTGCCCAACTGATAAAAATCTTGTGCTGTACCTTTATTTTGCTTTAATTTATCTTGAAGTTTAGCTATAGTGCTTTCTATTTGCCTCGTTTTAAGAACCTGGCGGAACACAAATATCACCGCCAAAAGCAGCAACGCCAACAAAAACCCCAGGTAAATAACTGTCAGTTTATCGCTCATCGCTATTTGTTCAATAATTATCTTAATTTAACGGCAATCCCCAATGGGCTGCCCGTGCTTGAAGCCAACCGGACTCGTACAAATCCGCGATCGCCTGATTGATGCGGCGGTGTAAATCGACATACTGCACGCCTTTGGGCATGACCACACTCAAGGCTGCCGCTGAGAGAGACGCTGGCAGGAGACGATACTGGGGATACTGCTGTACCCAACCGCTCAGCACCGTGGCGTCGGCGGCAAACGCGTCGGCTTCTCCGGTTGCCAACAGCGTCAGGGCTGCCTGATATGAGTCTACTCCCACAAGCTGCACTCCCGGCAAGCGCGATCGCAAAATCCCAATCGTGGTGGAATCTTGCAAGACGCCAACGCGCCGTCCCGTTAAATCGGTTAACTTGGTGATTCCTGGGATTTTAGTGACCAAAGCCGTGCCATCCAGATAATAGCGAGGACTAAATGTCACCAACCGCGCCCGGGATTCCGTAAAGCCAACCTGAGCGATCGCAATATCAACCCGACCCTCGATGACCGCTTCTAGGCGATCGCGATTGGTTAGAGGGTGAAAAACGACGGCTTCTGGACTGCCCAGGAGCATTTCTGCCAATTTGCGAGCCAGATCGATTTCCAGCCCCTGGAGGTTGCCTCGTTCATCATAAAACGCCAGGGGACGCAGATTATCTTTGACGCCCACAATCAGTTTGCCCCGTTCCTGAATCTCCGCCAACTCCACGGCGATCACAGGCGGCCCGATCGCCAATCCAGACAACAAAGCAACGATTAAGCCCAATCCGAGGATTTTTCGCTGAATCATCCTTGTCGCTCCATAAAGTAATCCTGCACCGCCATTGAGCAGTTAAGCTTGCTTGGCCAGTTCGACGACTTGGCGGAAGGCGTCTGGATCGACGATGGCAATTTGTGCCAGCATTTTGCGATTTATACCAATATTTGCCTTCTTAAGCTGGCCGGTGAGTTGGCTATAGCTTATATCGTGGAGGCGAGCGGCTGCGTTAATGCGAGTAATCCACAGGCGACGGAAATCTCGCTTGCGACGGCGGCGATCGCGATAGGAATTTCGTAGCGCCTTCATCACCTGCTGGTTAGCGGTACGAAACAGCCGAGAGTGGGAGCCTCGGAAGCCTTTAGCTAACTTGAGAATTTTTTTACGGCGTTTGCGGGCAACATTGCCCCGTTTTACTCTGGTCATCGCTACAAGTTATATTTCAGGAATTACGGTTGGCAAAAAGTTTCGGGACTGGGATTGTTACATGTAAGGCAGCATCAGGCGTACATTTCCTCGTCGCGCTCATGTACCAGGGTTAATCCTGAGAGGCGACGCCTGCGAGCGCTGTTTTTGTGGGCAAGAAGGTGATTTTTGTTGGCTTTTCGGCGAAAGATCTTGCCGCCTCCCGTGGGGCGAAACCGCTTTGCCGCAGCGCGGCGAGTTTTAAGTTTCGGCATGGCAATTGCAATTTTAGACACAATTCATAATTATACGCATCTCTATCCATGTCCCGCAAGTTTTCTCGGCGGCGCGAAAGGATACAATTAGGCTAGAGCAGTCTAATCAAGCTTTTTTTGATTGATTTTTGATTGTGGAGGATTTCCTGATCCAAGCAACGGGGCGCGATCGCAACCACTGAGCACCTATTATCCAGTAGGGGGAAGATTCTGAGTTTTGGCTTTAAATTCTTCACTAAGAAGCCTATTTTCGGGCGGACTATTTGAGAATAAAGCCGTACGTCTCTGGAAATTTTCATAATTAGCAATGCAGGTATTCAACGGATCTAAAATGCCATGCCGAACTCCATGTTCTATAGAATATTTTCTCTCTCGATGTTTGAATATAGAAACTTGATCGAGAAATAAAGTTGTTGCTCGGTAAACTAGCTTTAAACTGTAAAGAGAGCTGGCCTCAGTTAATTGGATAGCTAAAAGACGGAATTGGGTACTCAGTTGAGCGGCTTGCTCTTTGCTTAATCCATCATGATCTTTGTAGTAGTAACCGATAGCCTCCGCCATCCATTGGGCGTGTTTAGCCGCATTTTGAATTTTAATCTGTGCCGTTTCGATGGGAGCAAGAATTTTGTCCATCAACAATTCTTGAGCAAATCGATCCCGAATGCTTGAGTCAGCAATTATGGCAAGTTCTTGCCTCTTTTGTTCGTGCTTTCTCCGGTCTTCTTCCTGGAGCCGATCGAGAATCTGTCCGAGAAGGTTTGCGCCTAAAAACATGGAGTCTATCATCGATTTAGCCCTGAACTGAGAATATTCTACTGCCAAAGCGGGTAAATAGTTGGACTGACCCGAAATCAAACCCAAAAAGCCAGGACTTTTTGTGACTTACCGGAAATCAGTCTCCATGAGTGAGGGAATGAGGCACTTCTAAGCCATTTTCTTCCATTAAGGTACGATTTTTCATGACTTCTTGGGGCGCTCCGTCGGCCATAATCCTGCCCTGACTGAGGAGCAACACGCGATCGCAAACTTCGATAATCAACTCCAGATCGTGGGAAGAAATAACCAGGGTTTCCTGGGAAGCCTTCAGAAAATTGATCAGGCGGCGGCGGGCGCGCAGGTCTAAACTGGCACTGGGTTCGTCATACAGAAGTAACCGGGGTCGCATGGCCAGCACAGAGGCAATGGCAACCATACTCTTTTCGCCGCCGGAAAGATTTTGCGGGACGCGATCGTGGAGGGGTTGGATGCCTGTGGCTAGCAGGGCTTCTTGGATGCGAGTTTCAACTTCTTGGGGCGGAAGGTTCATGTTTTGCGGGCCAAAAGCGATGTCGTCGCGCACCGAGGTTGTAAACAATTGATCGTTGGGATTTTGGAATACTAAGCCGATCTCAGGATAAAATTTGCCCGCTTCAATTGGCTCGCCAAAGATGGAAATATTGCCTGAAATAGGAGCTAGGACGCCGCTAGCGAGAAGAAATAGGGTGGTTTTGCCGCTGCCATTGGGGCCAATTAAGCCGACGCGCTCGCCGGTGCGGATTTCCAGGTTGAGGTTGCGCAGAATTTCCCGTTGCTTGGGGTAAGCGAAGGTAAGCTGAGAAAAGGTGAGTGCCACTGGTGGTCTGCCCAGAACAGTTGAAATATCCTAATCTCTAACGATACCTGATTCTCTTAAAAGTGTTTCTCGCGATCGCGCCGTCGGTTAGTTTACAGCCACCGTGATTTAGAGGAGACAGGAACAGCGCTTTTTAAGGGTAGCGACTTGGAGTTTCCCGCAGGCAGTTTTGAATCATGGCAAACAACCTGCCAAAAGGAAATCCAGCAAACTCGTCTTTATTGAATACTTTAACCAACAGCAAATTCTGTGTACTGGCGTACATAGGGGGCGTGGTACGCTAACACGATATCCTGCTTTGAGACACCTTTAGCGGCTAATTGTTCTGCGATCGCATCTTCAGTACCGTCATGCTGTACCCAAATTTTCCCATTGATAATATCAACATGGAGCGCACAGCCATAGATTCGCGTACTGCTATCTCTCCACCCCAGATTCACGAGTTGATAGTGATCCCCTTCGCGATCGAAAATTGTCTGACTTTGAATTGGGTCAGTGGGAGAACGAAGTTTAGCTCTTTCTAGGAGTGATTCCTGGATCAATTGACGATATAAATCTAATTTATCCATTGGGTAATCTCCTCGTTTTCTGGATCGTAAACTAATAACGGAATCTGATTGCGGCGAATCACCGTTTGAATAAACAGGTGTTTGAAGAAGCGTTTATGAATATCCAAAGGAATCGCCAGATACAAGCATCTATCTGCTTCCTCCTCTTCTAGGGCAATGCGATAGTTAATAAATTGTCCGATGGCAGTATGAAATTCAGAAATGGTGGAAGCTCCGAGGAAAGTCTTGATTTCTACAGCAATTTTTTCCCCATTCTTGGTTGCTGCAATTAACCGTTCTGCACCTAGATCAATGTAGAAGTCAACAAAGCCTAAATCGATATGATACGGATCGTGAGTGATTGCCCACCCCTCGTTCTCAAGGGCAGCTTTCACTAGCTTATGAAACGTATCTTTGGCAGGCATGGTAGCAGTTTAGTTTGGGAGTCGCGCCTACTCTACTTTATCGTGCATCTCCTCTGGGCTGTACTGCTAAAAAACTTGATCCGGGGAAGCCTGGTGCGATCGCTAACTGGCAACGGGAATACCCAGGGTTTCCAACAGTTGCGGGTTGTCTTCGAGAGCGAGTCTGGCAATGGCGATGTAGTCGCTGTACCAATCTTCTAAGGTATCCAGGACGGCGTCTCGGTCTTGGGTGGCTTGGCGGGCTTCGCCTTTTTCGGTTTCTTGAGTGACGTTGGCGGCGATGACGGCATCAACAGCGCTTTGGCCTTGGGTGAGTTTTTCGGTGGTAACGCCGTAGGGGGCGAGTCCTTGTTGAAGGCGGGTGTCTTCGAGGGCGGCCCGATAAAATTGCTGGGTTTGGGCCAGCCAACCGGAGAGGCTGCGCTTGCGATCGCCGGTGAGGGCCAGTTTGGCCAGGGCGATGGCGTCGTTTTTGAAGGCAATGCGGGCGATCTTGAGGTGCTGTGCGTAGTATTTTTGGGCGGTGTCGCGGAGGCTTTCCAGGGCGGCGGTGGCTCCCAGTTGTTCAGCGAACTCGGTTTTCTGGCGTTGCTGGGCGGCCAGGGCGGTTTGGTAGAGGGCTTTACCTTGTTGAAGTTTTTCGGGAGTGTAGCCGAAGGGGGTCAGGTACGCCTGCACGGTTGGGTTGGCAAGGGCGCTGTCGATGGCAACTTGGATGTCGCTCAGGATTTGGTCAATGCTCTGGTTTCGAGACATGGGCGATCGCACAATCAGTATCGCTTTCACTGTAATCTGTCTTTCGGAAGGTGGCTAGCAGCGGCGCAAGGGTTGCTATGAGAGGCGCAGAGGTTGCTATGAGCGGCAGCAGGGTTGCTAAGTGCGGCAGCGTCATTGCTATGAGCGGCGCCAGGGTCGCTAGGTACGGCAGCGTTATTGCTACAGGCGGCGGAATGGTTGCTCGGAGCGGCGCACAGGTTGCTAAGCGCGGCAGCGTCATTGCTACGGGCGGCGGGAGGGTATTGGCGATCGCGATCACTAACTTGGGCTAATGGACAGTAAATAATCGCTCAACGGTACTGATTCAAGATGTAGATAAGTGCAAAGCAGAATTCTTCTAAATGACCCTCGGCATTGGGGGCTTCAAAATTAGCAGTCAGGCGTTCAATCTCTTCTGACGTATAGGGTAAATCAATATCTAAAATGCCTGCGATCGCACTTTTTCGCATCCGCTGGAGTTTAGGAATGTCGAGAGCAAGTTTGGCGATCGTCGTTTTAGCAGCGGTAGTTTTTTCGAGATTGTTTGTCGGTAAGATTTGTCCGTCTTCTGTGTAGCCAAAAAAATCGGCGCAGTTTTCAAGTAAAGGGGAAACGGTTAAAGATAGGTCATACTATTCGCCTTTTTCGTGTCCGCAATGCACGGGTTCCAGCGGAGGCTCTTCCGATTCTCCTTGGCAGCACGCTAATATATTTTCACGGTCTAGCGCTAATTCTGGAGATAAACTCTGGGGTTTAAAATGTTCGATGTGGCTATCTTCAAGATTGATTCTCCGACCGCAGTAACAGCAGAGATAGCCCTGTTCCATCAACAAGGTTTGACGGAGTAGGCGTTTTTCGGGATTTTGTAACTGCTCAAAACAAGGTTGCCAATCATCGCCCATGCTTTCCAATCGAGGAATTCTGGGGGCAGATCGCTTTTTTTGATGTGTCTCAACGGTTTAAAATCTCCTTGCATCGAATCGAAACGTTAGCTTTGATTAATTCTGGCTCGTCTGTCCCAATTTCTTGAGCAATTTTTTGGCTGAGCTGTTTAGCACCAGGAAGATCGCCGTGATCGATCAATTTGAATAATTCTTCAAGTTCATTTGATTTAATTCCAAATCTTACTCTTCTAGGCTAATCGCTGTTTTGGCGATCGCAAATATCTTCCAGAGCAAAAGTCAGCATGGCTTTTCCCTGTAAATTATCGCGAACTAGGCGGCTCTTCTGGCGTTTTGACCATTTTTTCGTAGAGATTTCGCACCTCGCGACCGTTGCCAAAATTAGACCCCCGGTTTTCGTAGGCTTCCCGAAACAAGACTTGCAGGCGATCGCCCACTTCCGGCGGACAAATCCGGTTCCCCTGTTGGCACAGGCGTAGGAAAATGGAGTACAGTTCCTCGGCGCTATAGTCAGGAAAATCAATTTTTCCAGCAATCCGTGAGGTAATCCCGGAGTTAGATGCCAAAAAACCTGCCATTTCCCTGGGATAACCTGCGAAAATCACAACCAGCCTTTCTCGGTAATTCTCCAACAGCGGCACCAGTGTATCGATCGCCTCTTGACCAAAATCATTTCCCTCCCCCCGCGAGAGCGCGTAGGCTTCATCAATAAACAAAACCCCATCAAGGGCCGATTCCACCACCTGAGCCGTTTTTTCCGCCGTATGGCCCACATATTGCCCCACCAACTGACGGCGATTTACTTCCATAAACTGTCCCTTCCGTAACACCCCCAGCGCCCTGTACATCCGTCCCAACAACCGCGCGATGGTGGTCTTGCCCGTCCCCGGATTGCCCACAAACAGCAGGTGCCGCGTTTGCGCCTCTTCGGTAGATAACCCCGCCTCCTGCAATCGCTGATTCGCCAATTGCGCGTTCACCAACTCCTTAATCAGCCGTTTAACTGATGGCATCCCTACTAAACTCTCTAATTCTGCCATCAACTCCGTTAAGCTTGCATTATTTTGCTGGGGTAGTTGGTATTGCGGCGGTAAATCCGCAAGTTGAAACGGTTCGCTCAGCGGGTCAAGATTCGCCTCGATCGTCCGCACAGAATGCAATTGATCCATTTCCCGAAATACATTTTCCACCAAACCGGCATTGCTAAAGCTTTCATCCCGCTCCTCATACCACCGCTCAAACAGCTCGCTCAAATGCGATCGCAACTCTGGCGCGAGACGACAGCCCACCTGCTCGACCTGCTGCTCCAAAATTGCCAGTAATTCCCTGGGTTGATAGTCAGGAAAGACAATGTGAAAGGCAAAGCGACGCTGCAATCCGGGATTGGTCCTGAAAAAATGAGCCATTTTCTCAGGATAGCCCGCCACAATCGTTGCAAACCGCTGGCGTTCGTCCTCCATGCGTTTCAGCAGTGTCTCAATGGCTTCCGCTCCAAAATCTCCTTCCCCACCTTGAGCCAGGGTGTAAGCCTCATCAATCAATAACACCCCATCCAAAGCGCGATCGATAATCTCATTGGTGCGGATCGCCGTTTGTCCCACATAACCCGCCACCAAGTCCCGCCCCGCCACTTCTACCGCATGGCCCCGCTTGAGCAAGCTTAATTCCCGGTAAATTTCTCCCATTAGGCGAGCAACCGTGGTTTTACCCGTGCCCGGATTGCCTGAAAAAATCAGGTGCAGTCGCGGCGGCTGACTCTGAATGCCCTTGGCTACTCTGGCCTTTTCCACTTCCAGGGTGCGCGCCCAGCGCCGAATCGCTTCTTTGACTGCCGACAGCCCCACCATCTGCTCCAAACGGGCCAGGGCCGGCTGACCGCTGACATTGCCCGACAGCCAGCCCTTCTCTCGCGCCTGGGCTGCCGATAATTCCGCTGCTTCTTGGAAACGGTCGTACCAGTAATTCAGCGGGCGATTTTCTGCGGCAATCCAGGCCGCTAGGGATTCCAGCTCGGGCCAA
Organism: Chloroflexaceae bacterium; assembly: GCA_012031815.1. Taxonomy (GTDB): domain Bacteria; phylum Cyanobacteriota; class Cyanobacteriia; order Cyanobacteriales; family JAAUTE01; genus JAAUTE01. The sequence goes on along the minus strand of JAAUTE010000023.1, from coordinate 389 downwards.
TTCACTTTCTTCTGGGCTGTCAGGCGAAAATAATGAATCAGGGAGCGGATTTCTTGGGCATCGGGGGCACCGAGCCGCGCCAAATTGCAATGGTTGCCCGATTCTCGCTTCGCAATCAGATTCGCGAGCCAGGTAAACCCAATGCGATCGCAAAACTGTTGGAGTTGGCTGCGGCTTTCGTGATGAAAGATCAAAACGCAGAGATTGGGATTGCTGGGAGCCAGGCGCGACCATTCCACCATGCGGCCAAACAGTTCGCGACGGTTATCAAAATGGGCAAGATCTTCGGCATTTACTAAAAATTAGCGCCGTTGCTTGGGAAACATCTTGCAGGGTTGCTTCCAGGATGGGCAGGATTTGAATATCTTGCAGGGAAGGGGCGGCGGGGG
>JAAUTE010000233.1 GCA_012031815.1 Chloroflexaceae bacterium | reverse complement strand
AAGGTACATTTTGCAGCGAGCCAGTCGTAAAAAAAGGAATGTGTCTCTGTTTGTTTCCTGAGAACCTCAAGCAGTTTCTGGGCAAATCTTCAAGCCATTGGTTTAATCCCACTCGCTAACAGGGCCATCTTGACTGCTGAAGCTGTGATCGCCACATCAAGCAGGTTTGTTGTCATACCATCCTGTCAAGAAGTCCTCCATAATCTTGAGGAAAGGCAGTTTCCTCCACCGGCTAAGATGATTCAAGTCATGCCAGTATCAATAAATAAAAGTAGGGCTTGCTCCAGGCAATTAAACCAGACGACTATAAACACTCAAGTAAATTCACTTGGGTAAAAAGTCTTGGCATGAGTGCATAAAAGGGCAACATTCAAAGAAGCTAATAGAGTAGAATTAAGTGCGGCTACCAAAAATCAGAAACCTGCTTGTTTTGTGGGAATGCGAACGAATAACGATCTAAACCCCATCCACCTGCTAAAACGATTATCTAACACAAGTAGTACTGGTTGCTTAAAGGTAAGCGATGGCCGAACCTTATGGCAGATCGATGTTGTTGATGGGCAATTGCGCTCTGCTTCTTGTTCCGTGCAGTCAGTTGTTCAGATGGACTACCATTGCGCCGTCTCGGTTGCACTGACGTGGTAGCAGCGCTTAAGGCTTTACCTCCTGACCATTGGGAACCGGACGCTCCCTTAGATTCTCGCTTTGATACTCAGTTTAACCAGCGGGCGATCGCCTGGTTGTGGCAGGAGAAATACCTTGAGTTAGAACAGCTCAAAACCCTGTTTAATGCAGTCATCCAAGAAGCAATAGAATCTCTCCTGTGGCTGACCCAAGGAACTTTTTGCTGGTCGCCGACCCTAGAAGATGAAAACCTCAAGGCCTTGGAACTCGATCTGCCCTTCCTAGAACTACCACCTTTATTAGAATCGCTGCAAAAGCGGCTGGCAGTGGCAAGCTTATCGAGAAACTATTTGGTCTCCCCACCAACGTCCTTACCTGATTAGTTCCAGCGCCCTCCAAAAACTTCCCAACCGGGATGCTGCCAGTAGCGTTTTGGAAAAATTAACCAAGCTAATGCGAGGGCTGAGCATTCGTCAATTGACCGCTGCAATTAAGCAAGACGAATTAAAACTGGTTCAGCTCCTTTCTCCCTATGTTGAGCAGGGAGTTTTCTATTTGCGCGATCCCCAGCCGCCCTTCGATCGCCTCCCCAAAATCCCCAAGCTCCGCCCAAATACTCCCCTACTTCAAAGACAAGATTCTGCCAAAACCTACAAAGTTGTCTGCATTGATGACAGCCCCACCATCCTTGAGGAAATCAAGTATTTTCTTGGAGAAGATCGCTATCAAGTAACCGCCATTGACAGCCCCACCGAGTCCCTCACCCTGCTCTTTGAAATTAAACCAGACTTGGTGCTCATGGACATTACCATGCCAGACATCAATGGCTATCAGCTTTGCAACCTGCTGAGAAAAAGTGCCCCCGCTTTTGAGAAAATTCCCATCATTATGGTGACCGGCAATCGAGGCTTCATCGATCGCGCCAAGGCCAAACTCTCTGGTGCCACGGATTACTTGACCAAGCCCTTCAGCCGAGAAGCGTTGCTTGGCGTCATTGGCAAATACTTACAGCCCTAGTCCTCAGCCTTATACTCCCAAGCTGACTGCCCTAGCGGTTTCCATCCGGTTTTTTCCCCCTACTCCCCCAAAAAACTATATTCAATCTAAACCCATGAAAACTGTTCTGGTCATCGACGACTTACAGGCAGAACTAGACTTGATTGGCGAATATCTCCGCGCCGGAGGCTATAGCGTTATCACTGCCCAAAATGGGGAAGAAGGCTTTGAGAAAGCCCTGAATCAAACCCCGGATGTCATTATTACAGACCTGGTTATGCCAGAGATGACGGGTCTGGAGTTGTGTCGCAAACTCAAGAAAACCCCCGCCACCGCTGAAATTCCCATTATTGCCTGCACCACGCGAGGTCGGGGAGTGGACGAAATGTGGGCAAAAAAACAAGGCGTCGCTAATTATCTGGTTAAGCCCTGCACCCAAGCAGATTTAGTCGGTGCAGTTAAAGCTGTAATCGGTTAGCGTCATGGAAGCCAGCCGTACCTTTGAGAGAATTCAGCACCTGCTGCCGCAATTGGAACAGCAGGACAGCCAAAAAAGCGTTTATCTTCGCTTTATGCTCGCCCCTGACTGTTCTGCCCTTCTAGCGGTGGCTCAGGTCGAGGAAACCCTGGTCGTTGCCCGCGAAACCGTTACCGCGCTTCCCAACCTACCCCGTTGGTTTTTGGGGTTACTCCATTCCCGCAACCAGGTGTTTAGCATCATCGACTTGCCCCAATTACTGGGATTGCCCGCGATCGCAGCGCAGCAGTGTCATATTGTAGTAGTCCGAGCCTTCCGCCCCCAAGAAATGCTGTTGGGGCTGAGGGTACAGCGCATCCAGGGTTTAAGTGCACGTAGAAAGCCAATCAATTACCGCCGCCCTTCCTCCCATTACCGGGCCCCTAGCCTCCTATTGCCAGAGCTACATTTCCCTCAATTCCGAAGCGCTTCTCCTCCTCGATCTCAAGGCGATCGCCAGCGGCTCCAGTCCTCAGCCTCAGTTTAAACGCGCCAGTTGATTGTCTCCATTTCCCCCTGGTTATTTGCTATTGGAAAAATCGCCCTATGCTGACTCAAGAAAAAACCGCTACGACCGCTGCCAACGGAACTGACCCCCAACCCGACCCGACCCCGCGCCCTGTCCCCAAAATCAACTTCAGCCTGGGACGGAACACCCTGGCTCGCCGCCTGAGCTTGGTGTTGGTGCCAGCCATGCTCGCTCCTCCGTTAGCAGTCAGCGCCATTGAATATGTGTCCCTAAGCAACAGAGAGAAACAACAAGCCCTCGCAGATCTACAAAACCGCGCCATTCTGGCCACCGCAATCTCTGAAGACTATCTCGAAACCTTGGCCCAAGAAGCACAATTGTGGCTACCAATCCGCAAATTCTCGCCACGCTTCGGGAGGGGGCCCGACAAGCCGCCACGCAAAAACTCCCCGAGCGTTCCCCAGAATCCCTCGAACAACAATTTGCTGCCACCAAACTCTTACAGCCCCGCCCCGAACTCAATGACTACCTGGCGCAAGTGACCAAAACCAGAGGATTAGTCGAGATTTTCTTGACCGAGCGCAACGGCTTTAATCTTGCCTACAGCAGCCCCACCTCAGACTTTATCCAATCCGACGAAGCCTGGTGGCAGGCAGCCAAAGCCGAAGCCGCAGCCATCGACGACCCCGAACTGGATGAATCGACACAAACCGTGGCGATCGCCCTCGCCAAATCCATTAAAGACCCGCAAAACCAGGAATTTCTCGGCGTCATTAAATTCGGGATTCCTGCCTCAACGCTCTTCAACCTGATTAAAGATGCCCTAACCGATGCCCTCCAAGGGCAAGACCAGATTCAAATTGTTGACCTTGGCGCGAGGAATACCATTTTGACCCTCGACGCGACGGGAGCGCTGGCAGGCCAGCAGCCCATTACCGGAGGAGACACCGTCCTAGAGCGAGCCAACGTACTGATTCAAAACGCTCAACCGCCGTCAGAGGATTGGCTGGAACTCCGGGAGATTAGCGGCTTAAAGGCGGGGAAATTCCGCCACGAAAACCGCTTTTTTAGCGTGAATCCTCTTCCCGGAACCGACTGGGCCGTTGTTGCCTCAACCTCTGCCCAGGTTGACACTAGCGCTCGCGAATTAGCTCAATTTTTCGGGTTCGTAAATATTATCGTGGTTGTTCTCGCCGTGGCGATCGCCCTCTACTTAGCGAAGCAGGTGTCCCAACCCCTGGCCAACCTCTCCCAAACCGCCGAGCAAATTGCCGCGGGCAACCTCACCATGCAGGCAACCCTAGAAGGTACCCTGGAAACCCAAACCCTCGCAGAAAACTTCAACAACCTGGTTATCCGCGTTAAGACGCTCTTGGAGGAACAACAGCAAGAAGCACAGCGCCAGCGAGAGCAGCGGGAAGTTTTGGAGGAAGAAATCGTACAGATTCTTGAAGAAGTTGGCGATGCAGCCGTCGGTGACCTGACCGTCCGAGCCACCCTGACCGCAGGGGACATGGGAACCGTCGCCGACTTGTTTAATGCAGTGGTGGAAAACCTGCGGGAAATTGCCGTTGAAGTCAAACAGTCCGCCGGGACGGTAAATAGCTCCCTGGAGCAAAACGAAGGCGTCATTCGGGATTTAGCCGACAAAGCCTTGGCAGAAGTGGCTACCATTCGCCAGACCCTGGGGTCAGTAGAACAAATGACCGACTCCATTCAAATCGTTGCCACCACCGCTCGCCAGGCAGCAGAAATTGCCAACGACGCCTACCAAACGGTTCAGACCAGCACGACGGAGATGGAGCGTGCCGTAGACAGTATCGTCAATCTCCGCAACACCGTCGGCGAAACCGCCAAAAAAATGAAGCGCCTTGGGGAATCTTCCCAGAAAATTTCCCAGGTGGTCTCCTTAATCGACGAAATTGCCCTCAAAACCACCCTGCTTGCCATTAATGCCAGCGTGGAAGCCCGTCGTGCCGGAGAACAGGGCCAGGGTTTTACCGTGGTAGCCGAACAGGTCGGGGCCCTGGCAGAACAGTCAGCCACCGCTACCCAAGAAATCGCCCAGCTCGTCGCCAGCATTCAAGCAGAAACCCAGGAAGTGGCAGCGGCGATGGAATTGGGAACCGCCCAGGTAGTGAACAGCACCCAGTCTGTGGAAGTTACCAAGGAGCAACTAGCCCAGGTACTGCAAAAATCCCAGGAAATTAACCAACTCATGCAGTCCATTTCCCAAGCCACCGTTTCCCAGGCCCAAACCTCCCAGGAAGTCACCAACCTGATGCAGGAATTTACCCAGGCGGCTGAATTTCGCTCCCAGTTCTCCCGCGAGGTTGCCAAAGGGATTCAGGAAACCGCTCAGGTAGCCCAGCACATGGAAGCAGCCGTAGCCCAGTTCAAGGTCGATATAGCCAGCTAAACCCCATTGATTCCCCTCAACGGGACTGATTTTGGAAGCGCTCATGGATAGAGAACAACAGGTCAAACTCAATTTCCTCGAAGAAGCAGAAGCCTACTACGATCGCATGGAATCAGCCCTCCTCGGTGGGCGTCAGGGCGATGGAGATGCGTCCAACCTGGATGAAGTGCTGCGAGCCGCCCACTCCATTAAAGGGGGGGCCGCCATGATGGGATTTACCCCCTTGAGTCGGGTAGCCCACCGGCTGGAGGATTTTCTCAAAATTCTGCGGGCCCGTCACGGCCTTGCTCCCTTAGCAACCGACCTGGAAACCCTCTTGCTACAAGGGGTGGATAGCCTGCGCCGGGTCAATCAGCAGCATCGTCTGGGCAGGGTCGTGGAGGAAAGCTGGCTGGAGCGGGAAGTTTATCCCCCCTTGAGGCATTAAGCCAGCGCCTGGGGGAACTGCGGGAGGAGGATGAGGATGCGCTCCTCGCCCAGGAAGAACAGGTCAATGTCAGTGTATTGCTCTTTGAGACAGCGGTTGAGGGGGTGTTGGCGGCACTGGAAGGCAAGCTCGACCTGCCGGGAAGTGAGCTTCGGGAAGAATTGCAGAAAACGACGGCAGCAATGGGCAATTTTGGGCGCATGGCTGAACTGCCCTCCCTGGTTCAGCTTTGTGAGTCCATATCCGGGTATCTCTGGCCAGTCCCCCTGGAACAGGTATCGGCACTCGCGCAAGCGGCCCTGGCCCTGTGGCGCGATCGCAAGCCCTGGTGCTGTTAGGACGCCCGGAACAAATGCCTACCCAGCTTCATTTCACCCTTGAGCCAAGAGCGGCTAGCCTGGGGGCTGAAATCGAGGCAGAAGCCGATTTAGACCTGGATATTGAGATTGACGAGGCGATCGCGGCGGAATTGTTCGAGGCGATCGAGATGCTGACGGAGGAAGATAGCCTGCTTTCAGACGGAGGGGAGGAAACCTGGTTGCCAGCCGTGGCGCTGGATGAGACGGAGCTGGCCAATCTCCAAGCAGCCTTTGGGGAATTGGCAGACAGAGAGACAGCGCAACCGCCCGCCACTCCCGTTGAGGCTCCCCCTCCTGTCCTGACCCTAGCGACG